>JAZQSG010000212.1:0-2977 GCA_045630025.1 Acutalibacteraceae bacterium | reverse complement strand
GGTTTGAAACATAGTTTGGTCGTGGCTTAACGCCTTTTTGCTTTCTGATACGTACTTATATTTGTTATCAGAATCATGGACCTTGTGTAAATTAAGCCGCTTTATATCTCTGGAAACTGTAGCTTGTGTTACTTCAAAGCCGCGTTGTCTGAGCAAATCCATCAATTCAATCTGAGTTTCAACAGCGGTGGAGTTGATTATTTCAATAATTGCTGATAATCGGTTGTTATGCTTCATAAAATCCTCCATCAAATTGCCGAAATTTTATTCTTTAAAACATCGTAAAACGAATCATTCTTAATCTTAATAAGGCGTGTAACTACGTCTTCGGCACGGCTTATTGTTACAGTATCGTTATTGCTTAGGCAGATGCCGTTTCTGCCGTCAAAGGTAACGTATGCATTTCTTTCGTTCATTGCGTTAAACGATATTTTCATTACAGAATCAGCAGAAAGAACAAAACCTTTAGAATAAAGAGAAATTGGGCAAATAGGCACCGCAATCATACACTCAAGGGATGGGTCGGTTACAGGACCGCCGGCCGACATAGCGTACGCAGTTGAACCGGTAGGCGTAGAAACAATAAGGCCGTCAGCCCTTAAATTCATAAACTGCTTGTCGCGGTTTGAAAGGACAAAATCAAGAGCATAATCAACAGAGCCCTTTGAAACTACAACGTCATTAAGTGAATAATAGAATTTATCGGGATCGGAAGAAACAACTGATTTTAACATCATTCTGTTTTCAATGTCATACTCGCCGCTTACAAGCTTTTCAAGAAGGTCTAGCTCGTCGGGTTCAAGCGCAGCCATATACCCTATTCTGCCGGAATTGATTCCAAGAACAGGTTTAGAATAAACAGCAGCAATTTTTGCAGTATGTATTATTGTGCCGTCACCGCCAATAGCGACAATTACATCATTAGACTTAAAAAAGTCGTCAACTTCCTTCGTCTCATTTGAGACAAAGGCGTCGAAGAGGTTGTATTTTGGTACCTCATACTCAACGTTAAGCTTTGAAAGCTTATCAATCACTTTTTGAAGCACCTGAGATGCATTATTCTTGCTCAAATTTGGCACTATACCAATTTTCAAAGGAATCCCTCCTTTATTAATCAAGAGTTTGGTGTGATTTTTCAACAACTGCATCAAGGTCTATTCCATCAATCAAAACGGCATTATCGCACTTCTTTAAATACGCAAGATATTCGATATTGCCTTGGGGACCCTTGATAGGTGAATAATCAAGGCCCAAAACAGCAAAACCGCTGTTAAGCATAAAATTAACTATATCGTTGGCAACCTGTTTGTGCACCTTAATATCTCGCACAACACCTTTTTTACCAACGTTTTCCCTGCCTGCTTCAAATTGTGGTTTAATAAGGCAAACCGCCTCTGCCCCATTCTTCATCAAACTATGCATAACGGGAAGAATAAGCTTTAATGAAATGAACGAAACATCAACCGATGCAAAATCAAGCTGATCGGGCACCTGCTCGGATGTAACGTATCTGAAATTGGTTTTTTCCAGATTTACTACCCTTTCATCGCATCGAAGTTTCCACGCCAACTGACCGTAACCAACGTCAATAGCATAAACCTTTTGTGCCCCATTTTGAAGCATACAATCGGTAAATCCGCCGGTTGACGCGCCAATATCAGCGCATATGCTGCCGTTTAATGAAATCGGAAAAACCTGCATGGCTTTTTCGAGCTTAAGTCCGCCACGACTAACATATTTTAAGGTATTATCTCTTACCTCAATATTCATATCGTCGGTAACAGTCATACCCGCTTTGTCGGATTTTTGATTGTTTACATATACAACGCCGGCCATAATAAGTGCTTTTGCCTTTTCACGGCTGGGCGCAAGCCCTAAATCAAAAACCGCCGCATCAAGTCTTTTCTTTTCGCTCAATTTCATCACCATATCTAAGAAAATCTGTTATTGAGTCAACGTCAAATCCATAATTTATATACGCCTGCTCTACCGTTGCGTGAGGAACAAATTCCTCAACGGCCTTTAATGTGAAGCGACCGCTAAAGCCTTGTTCTGCAAGCAAATCGCAAAGTGCTTCACCAACACCGCCCCGGCGCATTCCTTCTTCATAGAAAACTATATTATTAAAGTTAAGAAGCTCATTCACCATTTCAGTAGGTAACGGCTTTATACGGTTGATTTTGCATACAGAACAGCCAACATCATCAGCCGCCTTGCTAACGTTTGAAAACAATTTACCGTAAGTTACAACAACAGTATCGCTATTTGAACGATAGATAAAATAGTCGCTGTTTGCTTCTTGCTCTCCATACCAGTTTGGACGATACCCTTCAAATCCACGGGGATATCTTACACACATGGGACCAATTGTATTGACAGCTAATGAGAGTTCATATTTAAGCTCGTCATAATAAGCTGGAGAATAAGCGCCAAAGCCGGGTATCGTATTTAACATCGCAACGTCAAACAAGCCCTGATGGGTTATACCGTCATCACCTACAATACCGGATCGGTCAACTGCCAAGGTTACGTTATAATCGCAAACAGCCACATCGTGAACCAGCTGATCGTATGCTCTTTGTAAAAAGGATGAATATACGGCAAAAACAGGTTTATATCCTTTTGACGCTAATCCCGCACTAAAGGTTACTGCGTGTTGTTCGGCAATACCAACGTCGAAAAATCTGTTTTTATACTTATTTTTAAAATCAACCAGACCCGTACCCTCGGTCATTGCTGCTGTAATGGCGCAAATTTTGTCGTCTTGTTCGGCCATTTCACACAGCGCATCACCGAAAGCGGTAGAAAATGAATTTTTGGGCGCGACAAGCCCGGTGTTAACGTCAAAATTTGAAACACCGTGATAAGAAGTGGGATTCTTCTCAGCAGGCAAATATCCAACGCCCTTAACTGTAATGGCGTGCAACAAGATAGGCGCTTCAATAACCTTAGCGGCCTCAAGGGCTTTGATCATCTC
>JAZQSG010000211.1:0-1843 GCA_045630025.1 Acutalibacteraceae bacterium | reverse complement strand
AGCGGCCTTAGGAAGACAAGCTTGCCATACAACTCCTTGGCTCACAGAACGACATGGCTACGATCCGACTTCATGTCGCTTAAAGAAAACAGCGCCGACGTAGCAGGCAATTTTTGCATATGGATTGCCTCTGTTTGCTTGGCAGTTGCCTTGGTGTGGAGTGTTATATTCTCTCGCCATTTCGTGCGCCCCATCGTGCAAATGAACGAAATTGCCGTGCAGATGTCAGAGCTGGATTTTTCTCGCCAGGTATCTGCCGAGGGCAACGATGAAATAGCTCTGCTTGGCAGCTCTCTCAACCGATTGTCAGAGTCGCTCAGCACCGCCCTTGACCAGCTAAACCGCCGCAACGCCCAGCTGCAAAGCGAGATAGATGCCGAGCGCCGCCTTGACACTATGCGAAAGGGCTTCGTGGCCAACGTATCTCACGAGCTTAAAACCCCCATTGCCATTATTCAGGGCTATGCCGAGGGGCTTAACGAGGGAATGGCAGAGGATGCCGCGCTGCGCAAAAAATATTGCGACGTAATTTTAGATGAAAGCCGCCGCATGAACGCCCTTGTTATAAGCTTGCTTGAGCTTTCAAAGTATGAGGGCGGCATAAAGCTTGCTAACGAGCCCTTTGATTTTGCCAAGTCCCTTACCGACCTTGCCGAGCGCAATCGCCTGGCAACAGAGGAAAAAGAAATCAAGCTTACCCTCAGCATACCCCAAAGCATCGACGGGGTGGGCGACAGGGTTATGCTTGAGCAGGTGGTGCAAAACTATCTGTCTAACGCCATAAGCCACACCCCCGTTGGCGGCAGCGTAATGGTTTATACCGAGCCGTATTTAAACGGGCTCAGAGTATGCGTCTACAATTCGGGGTCTCACGTTTCGCCCGATGATATGGAGCTGTTGTGGCAAAGCTTTTGGCGTGCCGACAAGGCCCACAGCCGAAGCGAAGGCCGTTTTGGTTTGGGACTTTCGGTGGTTAAGGCCATAATGTGCGCCGCCAATTTGGATTTCGGCGTTTTCAATACCGATGAAGGCGTGGTCTTTTGGGGTCAAATTCCCTTGGCTCAAGACCAAGAGCAAAAAACAGAATAATTAAAGCCCTTGCCGACGGCAAGGGCTTTTTGGTTGTTATTTTCTCTTTTTCTTTTTCTGCAATGCCATAAGGTTTTGCAAAATCTTAATAAGGGCAACCACCAAAATACCACCGCCTGCAAGCAATACGGCGCCAACGATACCGTCGGCAATGGTGCTTACGGCAAAGCCGGTGGTTATTTCTTTAGAATCGGTGCCTATAAGCAAGAAAAGCTTGCCTATAAAATAGATGGGGGCACAGATGTAAAGCAGATAGGATATAATGCGCATAGCCATTGTTACGGTGCGACCACTGTCGGAATACATACCGCCGGTGATTTCGCCCTCGTCAACAAGGGTATACTCAATTCTGGGTTGAATGGTTTGTGTTGCCGAACCAACCTCGCGCACGGCAGAGGATTGCTCTTGAGTGGCGGGTTTGCTTGCGACTGTAGGTGCGGGTTCAGCAGCTGCAGGTGCGGCTTGAGGTGCGGGCGCATCAAAATGCTGAGCGCGTTCACCGCCGCCGGTGCTCCACATAGCGGTGGTTTCTGCGGAAACGGTGGGTTCTTCAACCTCTTTACTCTTTTTCTTTTTGGCAGGTTTAGGGTCATCGCTAACGGTTGTTACGCGCTGAAAAACCTCGTCTTTATTTTTGCCGAAAGCCATAATGTGCCTCCTATAACAGATGGATTATGATAATATTACCATTAAATTAAAAGATATGCAATACCTAATTATATAAATCAGTCGCAGTTAGGGGTAACTGCTGCGG
>JAZQSG010000210.1:0-2173 GCA_045630025.1 Acutalibacteraceae bacterium | reverse complement strand
CCAGTTTTGCATAAATCTCTTTTGCTTGGTTATATCTGCTCATTTGTTACACCTCACAGATGTTAAAGGATTTTTTTATAATTTCTCGCCCTTTTTCCAAGGTAAGGGAGGGGTCTGCATACATAAACTGCGCCAAAAGGTTGCCTATTGCCGTTGCCTCGGTGGGGCCTGCAAGCACCCTTTTGCCCGTATATTTTTTGGTAAGCTCGTTCAGATAACTGTCCTTACTACCGCCACCTATAATGTTAATCAGTTCAATTTCTTTACCGCATATTTTTTCAATGGTTTTTACCGCCTCGGCGTAGGATGCTGCCAACGAGTGATAAACCGAGCTTAACAGGTCTGCTATCGGCAGCTGCGGCTCGCCAAGATAGCTGCGAATGGCCTCAATCATATTGTGCGGGGCAATAAACTGCTCTGCATTTGGGTTAATAAGCCGAGTGTAGTTGCTGCTTTTTGCCATTTCCATCATTTGGTCATAGGTGTATTTTTTATCCAAATTTCGCCTGATGTTTTGAAAAAGCCACATACCCATAATATTTTTCAAAAAGCGGTAACGGTTTTCAATTCCACCCTCGTTGGTAAATCCGCCGTTAAGGGCTTCTTCGCTCAAAATGGGGTGCAAATTTTCGGTGCCTATAAGACTCCACGTGCCTGAAGATATGTACACGCTTTTGTCATCAACGGGGCAGGCGGCCACCGCAGAGGCGGTATCGTGGGATGCGCACAGCACAACGGTGGTGTCAAAGCCCACCTCTTGCTTAACCTCGTCGGTCAGATTGCCCACAACGGTGGTTGGCTTGTTAAGGGTTCCGTAGATAGAGGGGTCAATGCCAAGAGCGTTCAGCAGCTGACCGTCAATTTGCCTTTTCTGAGCATCCACCACCGAGCCGGTTGTGGCGTTGGTGTATTCGTTTTTAATTACCCCCGTCAAGCGGAAGGATATATATTCGGGAATCATAAGCAAATGCTTTGCTTTGTCAAGTCGCCCCGCCTTTTTATCGCAATAAAGCTGATAAAGCGTGTTAAAGCTGATGGGCTGAATGCCTGTGCGCCCGTAAAGCTCTTTGCGGGGGATTATGGCGTCAATCTCTTCGGGCACAGCGTCGGTGCGCCTGTCGCGATAGGCAAAAACGGGAGTGATGGGCTCAAGCTTTTGGTTTAACAAGGCATAGTCAACGCCCCAGGTGTCAACCGCCACCGTTTGAGGGATTTTATTCAGCTGTTTGCAGGCCTTAATACCTGCCTTAACCTCTGCAATCAGGTGCTCTGTGTCCCACACCAGCGCCCCGTCGCAGTCAACAAGGTTGTTATCAAAACGGTAAACCTCTTGCTGCTTTAAAAATCCGTCCTCAATCCAACCCAGGATGTGCCTTCCGCTTGATGCGCCAATATCAACTGCCAAAGCGTAATGCATTGCTTATCACCTCTTTTTTATGCGTATATGGAAATTTTAACAAACCCGTTTATAAAAATCAAGACAAGTGTCAAAAAAGTCAACAATATGTTTAAAAAATCAAAGTGCATTCCAATGGAATGCACTTTTTTGGGTTTATTCTGGCATTTCGTCGGCAGTGGCAGTTTCCAACACAAAAGAATTGGTCCAAAAGCCGGGGCGCATCCACACCTTTGCATAGGCAAAGCGATTGTTGGGGTTAAGGTCAATCACCATATCGTTGCAGTCACGGCTCATACCTGCTGCTATGTGGATGTTGTATTTGCCGTATTTGAGGGGAATTTTCAAGGTCTCGCGGTTGCCAATGTAGCCGTAGGGCTCACCGTTAATATATAAACCAAAGCCGCCTGCGATACCCATAGGCGACCCCTTGCGATAAAGGGTAAACAATGCATCGGGGGCAAACTCCAACGGCTTTTTGCATTTGTCACACACACTGCCCACGGCGGCGTTTGCAACCTCACCGCACGAGCACTTAACTCTTAAAAGCTTTGACATAAAAAATAACCTCCTTGTTTTTTGAAATTATACTACTAATAGATTAAAAAATCAAGATAAGCAATAAATGTTGTGAAAAGCGGTTGACATTGGATAAATAGGGTGCTAAACTAAAATAAATAAAAAATTGGAGGTTTTATTTTATGGGTTACTTAAGATACGGTTATTCAGGCGGCACTACTGCAGGTATGGCAGTGTTTGCTATTCTTTCTGCAATTG
>JAZQSG010000209.1:0-2174 GCA_045630025.1 Acutalibacteraceae bacterium | reverse complement strand
CCACCAGGCGCTTGTTAAAACGCTCTTTCTTTTCGGTAAGCTCTTTTGAGCGCTGACTGATGGTGCGCTCGCAAGCAACAATTTGGTCTTGATAAAGGTCAATCTCTTTTTGGGTGGCTGCAATGGTTTCGTCAAGAGCGGCCTTTTGTTTTTCGTAGGGTGCATTTTGCTTTTTAAGCTCGTTAAGCTGGCTTTTAAGCTTGTTTGCCTTGGATTTTGCTGCGTCAAGCTCGGATTGATACTGAGCCACGGTTTTTGCCTCGGCCGTGGGGTTAACAGGCAGTGCTTTGGGAGCGGCTGCTGCAGTTACAAGCAGGGTGCAGGTGCACAGCAAAACTGCTAAAAGTTTATTAAAGCGCACGGAATTCACTGCCTTCCTTTCTCAAATATTTTGAAATTACAATTCCGCTGCCTATAAGGCCAACCGTAATACCGATAAGAGCGAATGCGCCAAACAAGGGCAGGGCAAACTCTCTGAAGGGGATGGCGGTAAAGCCGGTCATAGTGCCTTCAATAAAGCTTATGGCAATGCGGTAACCGGCGTAAAGCAGGCCGGTGGTAAATATGGATGCCAGCATACCCAAGGTAATACCTTCAACCATAAAGGGGAAGCGTATAAACGAGTTGGTGGCACCAACCGCCTTCATAATGCTTATTTCAAGCTTGCGGTTATACATTGTAATGCGAATGGTGTTGCAAACAATAACGAATGCGATTATAAGCAACAGCGAAACAACGCCCACACTGCCAACGCTGACGGTGCGGCGGATGCCGGTAATCTTTTCGGCAACCTCGCGCTGATGGCGTACGTTTTTAACGCCTTTTATTTTTTCAATAGCTTTAATGGTAGAATCAAACTTTGACAAATCCTTAAACTGAACGCGGGCGGCGTTGGGCAGGGGATTGTCGTCGTCTACGTAGTCAAACAAAGAAAGGGCGTCGTCACCCATATCGTTAAGCAGACCCTCAAGGCCCTCTTCACGAGAGATGAACTCAACCTTATCTACGTTTTCAAGCTTGGCAATTTTGTTTTTGGTAAGGTCTTTGGCTTCCTTGTCGGTTAAGGCAACGCCGTCATCGGTGGGATTTTGCTCGTCACCAAAATAGACCATAACAACGTTTTGCTTTTCAAGGTCGCCCAAGCTTTTATCGATGTTTATAGATAAAACTACGGCAACGCCGGTAATAAGCATACAGGCCACAAGAACGCCGATAGATGCCAACGACATAAGGCGGTTTGACCATACGTTTTTGATGCCCTCACCAACTAAGTAACGAAAACTGCGCATTTTCATTGAGCATCACCGCCTTCCTCACTGCCGTTGTTGCCGATAACAAAGGCATCGGCCTCTTCTGCGGTCAGGGTTGAAAGCTCGGCTCCTTGAGCAGGAAGGGGCTCAACTTGGGAAGCGGTATCGCCCACAAACTCTGCAGCGGCGGTGGGCTGACGGGTATAATCGTCGGTGCCCTGGCTGTTATAGGTGTCGGCATTGTCGGCCACAACGGTGCCGTTTTCAATCATTACAACGCGGCGCTTAAAATCGCGCACAAGCTGGTGATCGTGGGTAACCATTATAACCGTGGTGCCGTGGCGATTGATTTCGCTAAGCAGCTCAACTATTTCGTAGCTCATACGGGGGTCAACGTTACCCGTGGGCTCGTCGGCTATTATAAGTGACGGATTGTTGATCAGGGCGCGGGCAAGACCAACGCGCTGCTGCTCACCGCCCGAAAGCTCGGTGGGCTTAACGCGTGCCTTTGAAGCAAGGCCTACCATATTAAGAGCGTAGGATACGCGCTTGCGAATTTCTTGCTTTGAAGCGCCTACAATATGCATGGCAAAGGCCACGTTTTGGAAAACGGTCATAGTAGGAATCAGGCGGAAATCCTGAAAAACGATGCCCATGGTTCTGCGAAGCATAGGAATCTGGCGGCGGTTGATGCGGCTTAAGCGGTAGCCGCCTACAATAATTTCACCGGCGCTCATTTTTTCTTCCCTCATAATCAGCTTCATAAAGGTACTTTTACCCGAGCCGGAGGGGCCAACCACGAAAACGAACTCGCCGCGGTTGATTTTTAAGTTAAAGTCACGCAATGCGTCAGTGCCGTTTTTATAGGTTTTGTAAACGCCCTTAAACTCAATCTGAGTGCGGGCACTAATTTGCTCGCCTGCA
>JAZQSG010000208.1:0-2606 GCA_045630025.1 Acutalibacteraceae bacterium | reverse complement strand
TGTAAAAGCGCCTGACACAATTAAAAGTAAAAATAAAGATGCACTTGCTCAGCAAGATCTTGACGGCGTTTTAACCCAGTTTGAAAGCAGCAAATTTACTCAAGATGAATTGGATTTGATTGCAAATGAAGTTATTGCAGGCCTTGAGATGCTTGATTTTAAAGTTAAGTCTGAAGATGGTGTTGATTTTACCGATTATAAGCTTACCGATAAGTCGGGCAATGACGTTGCAGTGCTTAACGTAAAATACAATGATAAAGGTGAAATCGGTGAATATGCATTTGCACATTACTTCCCATACTCTGTATCAAGGGTTGCGCTGATATTCTTGTGCTTTGCTCCTGTGATTCTTCTTGGCCCCATTAAGCTTGGAATTACTCGAATCACTCGCGATTTTGTAAGAGAAGAGCCAACCTTTATGCTTTCGGATTTGTGGGATACCATTAAAAAGAACTGGTGGCAGTCTTTTGTAATTTCATTTATTGAATATATTGCAACGGGTTGTGCCTTGCTTTCGCTTTTGTGGTACTACACATATATTAACAGCGGCATATTCTTTATAATTGGCTTTGCAGGTTGCTTGTTCTTATCTTATATATTTATTTCAATGCATTTTTACGTTCCTATTATGCAGGTAACCTTGGATTTGAAGCTGCGTAAAATATATAAAAACGCCTTCTTCTTTACCGTTATAAGCATGCTTAGAAACGTAGGAATGATATTGTTGGGTGCATTGCTTATTATAGCTGCATTCCTTCTGTTGTTTGTTTTTGGACAGGCACGTCCGTTGGTTGTATCTCTTACCGTTACCTTAATTTTGATGGCGGGCTTTAGCTTCTGGTTCTATTTTGTTAGCTATAACACTTATCCATCAATTAAAAAACATGTAATTGATCCCTTCTACGAGGCACAAAACAAGTCTGAAGATGACTCGCAAGAGTTAGATGACGGCGAAACGGCTTCTTTGTCATCCGATGTTGCTTCAGTCGATACTGACGATGCTGACGACGATTCTGATGATTTGCCTGAATATGTTTATCACAATGGACGAATGGTACATCGCTCTGTATTAGAGCAGCAAAACGTCTTTGATGATGATGTGACATAAATAATTTAAGGGGAAGTTACGCTTCCCCTTATTGTATTGTTTTGAGGTGTTTAAAATTAAACTTGTTTTGCAAAACATAAAAAAGTATACCGCTCAAGCTATTCTTGGCCCTGCCTTCAAACTGCTTGAGGCGGTGCTTGAATTGCTTGTTCCGTTAGTGGTGGCAGATATCATTGACGTGGGCATAGCGGCAAGTGATGATAAATACGTTATTAGAAAAGCGCTCTTGCTTGTTGCAATGGGCGCTATTGGCTTATTGTTTTCTGTTACTGCACAGTATTTTTCTGCACGAACCGCCGTTGGCTGTGCAACGACAATTCGCCATAATCTTTTTGAAAAAATTCATCAGTTTTCTTATACTCAAATTGATAATATTGGCACCTCAACAATGATAAACCGTATGACCGGCGACGTAAATCAGGTGCAAACCGGTGTAAACCTTGTGTTACGATTACTGCTTCGTTCACCCTTTGTTGTTTTTGGTGCAATGATAATGGCTTTTACAGTAAACAGCCGAGCTGCAGTAATTTTTGCGGTTATTATTCCTGTGCTTATGGTAGTTGTAATGGGTATTATGCTTGTAACCATTCCGCTTTACCGCAAGGTGCAAAGCAAGGTTGACGGTATAATAGGCGTTTCCCGGGAAAATTTGACCGGTGTTAGAGTTATAAGAGCTTTTTGCCGCGAGGAAGCCGAAACGGCAGAGTTTGAAGATAAAAACAATGCTCTTGATAAATTCCAAAAAGCTGTTGGCAAGCTTTCGGCGGTTATGAATCCCTTGACCTTTGTAATTATTAATATTGGTGTTGTTGTGCTTGTAAAGAAAGGCGCAATAATGATAGATAACGGTCAGCTTCAAAGCGGTGAACTTGTTGCGCTGTACAATTATATGTCTCAAATTTTGGTTGAGCTTATTAAGTTTGCAAGCTTAATTATTACAGTTACAAAATCTATTGCAAGCGCAAAGCGTATTTCTGCAGTTATGGAAATTGATACATCCGAAGATGACTCTGCCAAGCAGAACGTAAGTGGTTACGACATTGTTTTTGACAACGTTTCATTTAGATATGATGGAGCAGGGGAGAATTCTCTTTCAAACATCAGTTTCAGTGCTGCGGCAGGCGAAAAAATTGGCGTTATTGGCGGCACCGGTTCGGGAAAGTCTACGCTTATAAATCTAATACCCGGCTTTTATTTCGCCTCACAGGGCAAAATTACTTTGGGCGGGTTGGATGTTAAAGATTTGAATAAAACCGCTCTTAACGCGATTGTGGGTGTTGTGCAGCAAAAATCTGTGTTGTTTAAGGGCTCTATAAGGGAAAATATGCTTTGGGGCAATAACAACGCCACCGATGATGAAATTATGTCTGCAGTTGATATGGCTTGTGCAACCGATGTTGTTAATAGCAAAGACGGTGGACTTGATGAAATGGTTGGGCAAGGCGGAAAAAACTTCTCCGGCGGCCAAAGGCAGCGCCTAACAATAGCAAGGGCGCTT
>JAZQSG010000207.1:0-3589 GCA_045630025.1 Acutalibacteraceae bacterium | reverse complement strand
TCCTGACTGATCATAGGCACAGCCTGCCATATGTCAGAGTTAAAATAGGTGCCGTTTGAGTTGTATTTTACCACCTTGTTATCGGTGCCCGTGGGGATGGAGTAGGCGGTGTTCATATAGGTAACAACGCTGTTTTCATCGTTGGGGTCAATTATATAAAGGCTTTCGTGGGGATAGTTAACGTCGGTGTTACTTGACCGCTCGGCACCGGTGGCAGCAATAGCCGTTACGGGCAACGCGCAAATAACAAGGCACAGCACGCATAGAATACTTAAAAGTTTTTTCATTGATTTGCTCCTTTGACAAGGTTTTTGAAAAATGTCTACACATCAGATATTATACAATATTTTGTTGAACAATAAAATTATAACTTGTTCTAAAAATGTTTTAACACCTATGTGCATTATCACTAACTTATGGCATAGAGTAGGCAAAACGTACCCCTTCAAGTTCACAAACCTCAACGCCCTTGCACATAAGCAAGAAGGGGTCGGGGTCGGGTTCTTCATCCTTGCACAGATGGGCATAATCACTGCCTACCTTAATATAAGGGGGCAAATTGCCCTCATCGCCCTTGGCGGTCAGCCCCTTAAAGCCCAGCTTTTCGTAAAAACGGGCAACCTCGTCGTTTACGGGGCGCAGAATTATGGGCCCGTCCTTCAGGGCGTCCTGCAGCAAGCCCGACATATACCCCTTTGCTCTGTGCAGAGGATGGGTTGCGGCGGCGTAAACGTAGCGCAAAGCTCTTTCGCCCTTTTTTGTAACAAGGGTGCAGGGCAGCTCAAAAAACATACTTATAACCTGCCCGTTCTTTTCAATAAGGCGGCAGCGGTCAAAAAACAAATCAAACAAAAGGTCGTCAAAATCACCCGATGAGCCAAACGCTTGTTCATAAAGCGAACGGGCCGATTCCTTTAAAGACATAGGGGTCACATCCTTTCCTCTTTATTTTAGCATAAACAGCGGTTTTTTCAAGCGGTTGCAGGGCAAACGACGCTTTTTTCTTGCGTTTATTTGCGGCGGGTGATATAATCAAAAATATAAATGCTTACATAGCTTGAAAGGGTTGAATGCTTTGAGCAAGGTGTGGAAAATATTTGAAACAAAGCTTTATCTGCGGTTAATGCTTGCACTGCTTGCAGGTATAATTATGGCTGCGGTTGTTGTTGTATCGGGCGACGGACTGTTTTTAACCTGCATTATTGAGGGTGCGGTTATAGGCGGTTTGCTTTGCTTTGCCGCAATTATACCCATAATAACCGAAAAGGATACGCCTTTGCTTTATATGGCCGTTGCCGCCGTGGCTGCCGCCGCCTTTGTTTATATAAGGGTTTGTATGTTTTATTATCAGTCGGGCGATTACAATAGCTTTTTGGTGCATTGGGTAAACGAAATGCGAGAGCTGTCTTTACCCCGGGCCATGCAGGCCGATATCGGCGACTACAATATGCCCTATCTTTACGTGCTGTTTTTGATTTCTCGCACCAAGCTTAACGATTTGTATCTTATTAAGGCGGTCAGCTGCCTTTTCGATATTCTTGCCGCCTTTTTCGTAATGAAAATTGCAGGTCATTTTCGTCAAAGCCCCGTAGTGCGCGTGGGCGCGTATCTTGTTACCCTTGCGGTGCCCACCGTTTGGCTTAACAGCGCCTTTTGGGGTCAATGCGACGTAATGTTTGCCGCCCTTTGCCTTGGTATGGCCTGGGCCGTGCTTAAGGGCAAAAGCAGTATGGCGGCAATTATGTGGGCCCTTGCCTTTGCCTTTAAGCTGCAGGCGATTTTTGCCCTGCCCCTTCTTTTGGCGGCGCTTTTTGCCAAGCGTATAAAATGGCACGCCCTTTTGTGGATACTGCCCGTGTTTTTTGCCACTCTTTTGCCTGCAATGGTTTGCGGCAGAGGATTTGTAGACTGCGTTAATATTTATTTTCAGCAGGCCGACCAATATCCCCAGATGCACCTTAATATACCTTCTGTTTGGGTGCTTTTGGGTCACGTTGAGTTTGAGCCCTTTAACAGCGCCGCAATCTTTCTTACCGGCGGTGCCATCACCTTGTTCTTGGGGCTTTGCTGGCATTGGCGCAAAAAGCTGAATGACGAGGCGCTTATAACCGTTTTTTATATCGGTGCGCTTATGCTGCCCTTCCTTTTGCCCCGAATGCACGACCGCTATTATTATCTTGCCGATTTGGCTTCGGTGGTGCTCTTTTTCGTCAATTTCAAGCGTTGGTACGTGCCTATCGTCACCGTGCTTTCAAGCTATGCCGCCTACCGTTATTTCCTTATGGGCGGCGAATACCTTTTTGATTTAAGATATTTTGCGGTGGCACTGCTTATTTTGTTGGCCTACCTTATTAAGGATTTTTGCTGTCAGATGAGCAAAGCGCCTGCCGTCAAGGTGTTAGAGGCAGAGCGTAATTAACAATTTGTTAAAAATATTATGGGCTCCTTGCAACAGTAATGGATAATAATATCCTAAAAGGAGGGTTGCCGTAATGGAAGATATAAAAATAATTGTGGCTGACGACGAGTCCCGTCTTTGCGAGCTTGTTTGCGATTTTTTAAGTAAAGAGGGCTACGTTCCCGTCGCCCTTTCCGACGGAACCGATGCGGTTGAGGCGGTGCGCAAGGACCGCTCCGTTAAGCTGGTTATACTTGACGTTATGATGCCTGAAATGGATGGCTGGACGGCTTGCCGCAAAATCAGAGAGTTTTCCAACGTGCCCGTTATTATGCTGACCGCCAGGGGCGAAGAGTTTGACCAGCTGTTGGGCTTTGAGGCGGGTGCCGACGATTACGTTACCAAGCCCTTTTCGCCCACTTTGCTGGTTAAGCGAGTGCAAGCCATTTTGCGCAGGTCAGGGGATGCTGAAGAAGAAACCTGCGGTTTAGAGGTGGATTCCGACGCTTATACCGCACGCCTTAACGGATGTCAGCTTGAGCTTACGGTTAAAGAGTTTGAAATTTTAAACCTTCTTTACCACAGCCCCGGTCGAGTTTTTACCCGCAGTCAGCTGTTAGACAACGTGTGGGGCTACGATTACGAGGGTGACTCCCGTACGGTAGATTCTCACGTTGCACGCTTGCGCGTAAAATTAGGCGAATTTGGCAGCGCCCACCTTAAAACAGTTTACGGAATAGGATACAAGCTGGAGTTATGATAAAAACAGGAAAAAAGATTTGGGTTCGGCTTTTTGTTAATATAGCGTGTATATTCGTCTTTTTTATGCTGTGCATCAGCTTGGCGGGCAACGGTCTTTTCGTTGACTATTTTACCCACTACCAAGAAAAGCAGATGCGTCGGTGCGCCAAAGAAATAGTGCAAATAGATATATCCGACCGCGAAACGGCGTCTCAACAGCTGCGCGAGATTGAAAGCAACCACAACGTTTATATTGCTATTTACAAAAACGGCACCCCCGTATATCTTTCGGTTAACTACGCCATGTCGGGAATGCGACCCGATATGGACGGCTTTGATATGATTATCAATCGCTCCGATTTCAGCGACGGTCAAACGGGCGTTATCTCTGACGGCAGCCGTCAGATGATGGTGTATTATTACGCCCCTCAAGGCAACGAGCTGTCGGTA
>JAZQSG010000206.1:0-1365 GCA_045630025.1 Acutalibacteraceae bacterium | reverse complement strand
ATTGATAATCAGTATTATTTTAAGAGAGACAGTCTTTACGGCTTTTATGATGATGCCGAGAGATATGCCTTCTTTTCTCGAGCGGTGCTTGAAATTCTTCCGCACATTGATTTTAAGCCCGACGTTATTCACTGTAACGATTGGCAGACGGCACTCACACCCGTTTATCTAAATCTTTTTTACAGATACGATAAATTTTACAGCGATATTAAAACGGTGTTTACCGTTCACAACATTCAGTATCAGGGCAAGTACGGGGATGAGCTTATCGAGGATGTTCTCGGCATACCCTATGAGGCCAAAAACATTATCGAATACGACGGCTGCATTAACTTTATGAAGGCGGCCTTTGTGACGAGCGACCGCATAACGACGGTATCGCCGACCTATTCGCGCGAGATTATGGACCCGTATTTTGCACACGGGCTTGACGGTATTTTAAGGGATTTATCGGGCAAATTAACCGGTATTGTAAACGGTATTGACGTGGACGTTTACAACCCCGAAACCGATGAAATGATTTATAAAAACTTTACCGCCGAGGATATGTCGGGTAAGGCAGAAAACAAGGCTCGATTGCAAGAAGAATTAGGATTGCCGCAAAAGGCCGACGTTCCCGTTATCGGCATTGTGTCGCGTCTTGCCGACCACAAGGGCTTCGACCTTGTTAAATGTGTAATTGAGGATATTTTAAAGGCCGACGTTCAGTTGGTTGTTTTAGGCTCGGGCGAGTGGGAGTTTGAGATGCTTTTCCACGAAATGTCCAAGAAATATCCCGAGAAAGTCGCTTTCAGAAACGGCTTTATTCCGCAGCTTGCACATAAAATTTATGCAGGTGCAGACATATTCCTAATGCCGAGTAAGTCAGAGCCCTGCGGCCTCGCACAAATGGTGGCGCTTCGCTACGGTACGATACCGATAGTGCGTCAAACGGGCGGACTTAACGATACAATAAGCGATAGCGGCGATGGTATTGGCAATGGCTTTACCTTTGCTTGCTATAATGCCCACGATATGTTAGAGGCCATTTGGCGTGCCATAGGCGGCTATGCCGATAAAGAGGGCTGGGCGACACTTAAAAAACGTGCCATGCTGTGCGATAACAGCTGGGGCAGGTCTGCAGGTGAGTATATTAAGCTCTATAAGCAGATAATGGGCAAATAGGGGATAGCGTATGAATATTATCGAAATTATAAAGGCGGTTATCGTCGGTATTGTCGAGGGTATTACCGAGTGGTTGCCCATAAGCAGTACGGGACATATAATCTTAACCGATGCCTTTTTGCCGCTGGATTATAGCCAACTCGTGTCGAAAACGGAACATATAGATGCGTTTAAGGGTATGTTTGACGTCGTTATACAGCT
>JAZQSG010000205.1:0-4196 GCA_045630025.1 Acutalibacteraceae bacterium | reverse complement strand
TTCCCTCGCAGCGCTCTTTTGTAAACGCTTTGCTTGGCAGGCACCCCGAAATCACCACCCTGGTAAGAAACGTAAACGAGCGGCACACAAGTCTTGTGCTGGGCGATAAATCCCAGGTGCTTTTCGGCAACGGCTATATTGAAGAGGAGCTTTGCGGTAAAATTTTTAGAATAAGCCCCAAGGCCTTTTATCAGATAAACCCCTCTCAAACCCAGATTTTATATGAAAAGGCGGTTGAGTTTGCTCAGCTTGACGGCACAGGGTCGGTTATTGACGCCTATTGCGGCACGGGCACCATCGGCATTATTATGGCCGACAAGGCCGACACCGTAATGGGTGTGGAGATTAACCCCGACGCCGTGCAGGACGCCAAGGTAAACGCCAAAAACAACGGCGTGGGCAACATTGATTTTTATTGTGCGGATGCAGGCGATTTTATGGTAGAGCTGGCCGCACGCAAGCGCAAGGTGGACGTTGTGGTTACCGACCCGCCCCGCGCCGGCTGCAGCAAAGACTTTTTGAACAGCTTGCTTGCCCTTGCCCCAAAACGGGTGGTATATATATCCTGCAATCCCGTTACGTTGGCAAGAGATTTAAACTTTTTAACCCGCAAGGGCTATAAAGTTGGCAAAATTCAGCCCGTTGATATGTTCCCCTTCACCGAGCATATTGAAACGGTGGTGCAACTTAGCCGTAAAGATACTGTTAAGGATGATGAGCAATGAAAAAATACATTAAAGAAATAATTATATTTTGCCTTCAGCTTGCCTTGTTTTACGCCTATCCCTTGGTGGCCGAAAGCCCCATAGGTATGGTGCTGTCTATTCTTTTAGTTACCTTTTTGCTGTCGGTTATTTTGGCGGCCCTATCAAGCAATTTGATAAAGCTGTTTTATCCCTTTGCCACCGCCGTCAGCTTTATACCCTCGGTGTTTATCTATTACAACTCGTCGGCAATGATACACGCCCTGTGGTACTTTGTAATATCATCCGTGGGCATTGCCCTGGGCTTTGGAATTTACGGGCTTTTGCACATAGGGCGCCGCAGTAAAAAATAGCATTTGCACTATTCGTTTATTTTTTGCAGCTTATTGATTTTATTTTAGCTTTGTGATAAAATATCTTTATCTTACAGAAAGGATGATTTGTATGAAACGAATTATCACTTTATTACTTTGCGTTGTGTTGGCTTTCGGCTGCCTTGCAGCTTGCGATAAAGACCCCTCTTACGCATCACCCAACGGCAACCGCATCGACTTTTCTTCAGGCAAGCACCACGTAATTATAACCGTTGAAAATTACGGTAAGATTGAGCTTGAGCTGGATGCCGATACGGCACCTATTACCGTTGAGAATTTTTGCACCCTTGCAGCAGACGGCTTTTACGACGGTTTAACCTTTCACCGCATAATCGAGAACTTTATGATTCAGGGCGGTGACCCCGACCATAACGGTACCGGCGGCAATAAGGATAAAAACGGCAACGAAATAAACATTAAGGGCGAGTTTTCTGCCAACGGTGTAAGAAACAACATTTCTCACAAGCGGGGCGTTATCTCTATGGCCCGTGCAAATCCCTACGACAGCGCCAGCAGTCAGTTCTTTATAGTTCACCAGGATTCTCCCCACCTTGACGGACAGTACGCCGCTTTTGGCTACGTTACCAAGGGTATGGACGTGGTTGACGCCATTGCCGTAAACACCCCCGTTGTTGACTCTAACGGCACCGTTCTTTATCAAAACCAACCGGTAATTAAAAGCATTAAAGTAGTAGATTAATTAAAAGGCAGGAGAAATCCTGCCTTTTTTCGCAAAGGAGCATCTTATGAAAAGCTTTGAAATTAAGCTTTCCCTGCTTGGTGAAAATCACGCCCAAAGCATCACCCGTTTGATGGCAGAGGTTGAAAACGGCACTTACGTCACCTTTGAAAAGGGTGATTATTACATATTTGAGCCCATTATTATTACGGGGCTTGAAAACTGTGTTATTGACGGCGGCGGGGCAACCTTTGTAGCTCATTTTGACCGCAAAAAATATTATCAGGATAACACCGACGTTTTTCACGTTTCATCCTGCAAGGATATTAAGCTTTGCAACCTTACCATAGATTCAGACGTGCCCGTAAACGTTGCGGGGCGCATTGTTGCACAAACCGACCAATATATTGACGTGCAGCTTAACCCCTCCCTTCCCCTTGACGGAGACGAGCTGTTTATTTCGAGCATGACCTTTACCGAGGATATGGTGCCCACCTGCGGCTCTTTTGTAAGCGCCCAACCCGATCCCAAGCGCTTTACCGTTATTGCCGACGAAATTGTTTGCACCAACCCCGAAAAGCTGGATACCCCTCACCAAATGATTGGCGACCAGCTTGTAAGAATATACCCCTATCAGGTTGAGGGTGATATGACCCACACAAAATGCAACATAAGTCACTCTTATTACGGCATTGTGGCGGTGGTTTTTCACGATTGTCACAGGGTTGACGTTGAAGATATAAGCATTGTTAACTACGGTGGATTTGGCTTTGCCGTGCTTCCCCGTTGCTCTGATTTTGCCTTTCGCCGCTTGCGTATAGAGCCCAAGGATATTGAGCACCAGCCCTTTTCTATCAACAGCGACGGCATACACGTTACGGGGCTTACCGGCAAACTGATTATGGAGGATTGCTATTTTGAGCAGTTGGGTGACGACTGCTTGAATTTGCACACCAACGTTATGTGCGTTACTCAGCTTTTTGAGGACGGCGCCGCCATTAATTATGACAAAAAGGTGCCCATTGTTTCACCCATTTGGGCCGTTAAGGGCGATAAGCTGCGCGTTTACGACCCCGAAACGCTGGCCTTTAAGGGCTACGTTACCGTAGAAAATTTTGAAAACAAGCGGGTTTACACCCAAAAGGGCGGCGCAGAGCTTTGCATTGGCGACCTTATAACCAACGAGTATTATTTTCCCTCGGTTGAAATAAGCAGGGTGGTTTGCAAAAACTGCCGTTCACGCCCCTTTGTTTTGCAGTCGACCGACCAAGCCACCGTTACCGATTGCGACTTTTACGGCTGCGGCCCTGCCCTTTATATTTCGGCCGCCTTTTACAAGTGGCTTGAGGCAGGACCTGCAAAAAACATTACCATTGAGGGCAACCGTTTTCATCCCACTTGGGCAAGATCAGCCAACACGGGTATGATTTTTATTCGCATTGCGGAAGACCCCCAAATGAAATTTTATCATATGCACAAAAACATTGTTATTAAAAACAACACCTTTGAGGGTATCCCCTTTTACCCCATATGGGCGTATGCTGCCGACGGTGTAACCATTGAGGGCAACCTGTTTACCGATTGCGGTGAAGAGGCCGAAATGTTTATATTAAACTGCACCGACGTTAAGTTGGAAAATAACCGACGCATTGCAGAGGGTAACGCCGCGCCCATAAGAATAAAGCGATAACCCCACGGATATTATATTAAGGCAAAGCTTGGGAGTATTTATGAAAATTCTTGTTGTTTTTACGGGTGGCACCATCGGCAGCAGCGTCAGCGACGGGTGGATTGCCCCCAACGCCTCTGCTAAGCACACGCTTTTGCATGGGTATGATAATAGGCACGACGTAGCCTTTGATACGGTTGAGCCATACTGCATTTTAAGTGAAAATTTAAGCGCACGGCATATTAACATGCTGACCCATGAGATTGAAAAGGGCATCGGTAACGGTTACGACGGCATAATTGTTGCCCACGGCACCGATACCCTGCAATACTCTGCCGCCGCCACCGCCTTTTGCTTTGGTTGTGATTGCCCGCCCGTTGTGTTTGTATCCTCAAACCGCCCCCTGAAGGATGAGGGGGCTAACGGTGCTATGAATTTTGAGGCGGCCGTGGAGTTTATCCTTTCGGGTATGGGTAAGGGCGTTTTTATCAGTTATCAGAACGAAAAGGGTGGCAAGGTGGATATTCACTCTGCCGCCAGGGCTTTGAGCCACCACGAGCTGGGGCACGAGATATTCAGTTTGGGCGGTGTGCCCTTTGCCGAATATGAACAGGGTGCCGTTTGCTGCCCGTTAAGCTATGCACACGGTAAAAGAGGCGCCTGCCAAAGGGTTGACCTTGTAAGCGAACCCAAAATTTTGACGGTGACGGCATCCCCTGCCGAAAATTACTGCTATAATCTTGACAAGGTGAAGGCGGTTGTGCTTAACC
>JAZQSG010000204.1:0-2652 GCA_045630025.1 Acutalibacteraceae bacterium | reverse complement strand
CCACCGCATCAAGAATCTCTTTTGCGCTTTGCTGACGCTGTATATCGGGATTGGCAGGATTTTCGAACTGTTGGGGTACGAAAACGTTTTTATCTTCCGCCTTCATTTTAAGGGCCAACGCAAGGCATTCTTCTATGCAGTCGCCAATGTTGCCGTCATCATGCACAAGAATTACGCTGGCGCCGTAATGCTCAACCAACTTTCTGCGCTCTTCACTAACGGAATCGGGCATAATTATGCAGGTTTTGTAGCCCCTTACTGCACCCACGAGGGCAAGGCCTATGCCTTGATTGCCGCTGGTAGGTTCAACAATAACGGTATCTTTATTAATAAGCCCTTTTTGCTCGGCATCAAGAATCATATTAAAGGCCGTGCGGGTTTTTATGGAGCCGCCAACGTTGAGCCCTTCAAACTTTACAAGTATTTGAGCACCGTCGGGATCGGCAATTTTATTAAGGCGAATTATGGGTGTATTGCCCATTGCCTCAAGTATATTGTTGCAAATCATCATATACCTCCAAAAGGTCAGTAACGCCACTTCATTATATGCTTTTTGGCTGCTTTTGTCAACAACCGCGGCGCATTTTACCTGCCAAAGTGCACAGCAAAAAGGCAACGCAGTTGGCGGCAACAATGGTTGCGCCCACAGGTGCATCTAACAAAACCGAAAGCGCAAATCCAACCGAGGCGCAGGTGACCGAAATTACTGCCGATGCAAGGGTGACCGAGCGGAAGCTGCGGAAAATACGCATTGCCGATATGGCAGGAAAAATTACCAGGGCGGAAATAAGCAAAGAGCCAACCAGATTCATAGCCAAAACTATTACAACGGCTATAATTACCGCAATAAGAGTATTATAAACCGAGGTTTTAAGTCCGCCTGCGCGGGCAAAATCTTCATCAAAGGTTACAGCAAAAAGGCGGTTGTAGAAAAGCAAAAAGGTTATAAGCACCGCCACCGACAGCACCGCACATATAAGCACCTGGGTTTCACCAAGAGAAAGCACGGAGGCAGAGCCGAAAAGTGTAGTACACACGTCACCCGACAGATTGGCGGCGCCCGAAAACATATTAAGCAACAAATAGCCAAAGGCCAAGGCGCCCACCGACATCATTGCAATGGCGGCATCACCTTTGATTTTGGCGTTTTGACCCACTCTAAGCAAAAGCACCGCACAAATAACAGTGATAGGCAGCACCACAAGCATATTTTGGGTAACGTTAAGCACCGAGGCAATAGCCAGCGCGCCAAAAGCAACGTGAGACAAGCCGTCGCCTATGAAAGACATTCTTTTAAGCACAAGGGTTACGCCGAAAAGAGATGCACACAACGAGGTAAGAATAGCAACTATTAACGCATATCTCACGAAGGGATAGCTGAAGGCCTCTGCAAAAAGCTCAAAGGAATTCATCGGTTACCCCTCCCCTCTGCTGAAAGGCGCTTGTAATCGTCACTTTGCAGGTAATCTGCCTTATCATAAAAGACGGGAGCTGCGCCTATGTGCAAAATTTTATCGGCATATTTTACTGCCGCCTCAACGTCGTGAGAAATCATTATAACCGCAATATCATCTTGCTTGTTAAGGTCGTTAATAAGCTCGTAAAGGCGGCCTGCAATATGATTATCAAGGTTTGCTGCCGGCTCGTCCAACAGCAAAAGCTTGCCCGTTGCACAAAGCGCACGAGCCAACAATACCCTTTGCTGCTGACCCCCCGAAAGACGGCTGTAGCTGCGGTGAGCGACCGATTCAAGCTCTAAACGCTTAATGGCCTTTTCGGCTGCCTGGCGCTGCTGCTTGCTGTAAAAGGGGCGCAGACCCAATCCGCTGACACAGCCCGACAGCACCACCTCTTTAACCGAGGCGGGGAAATCCCGCTGTGCCGCCGTCTGCTGGGGCAGATATCCAATTTGGTTTTGCTTTAATCCGTCACCCAGGGTAATCTCGCCCGAATAGGTTTTATGTAAACCGAGCAAGGCCCTCATCAAGGTGGTTTTGCCCGAGCCGTTTTCGCCCACTACGCAAATATATTCACCCCGATTGACGGCGAAGTTTATATTTTCTGCCACGCTTACGCTATCGTAGGCAAGGCATACGTCTTTACAGGTTATAAGTGCCACTTTTATCCCCCTCAGCTTAACGCTGTTTTTATTGTTTTAAGGTTTGATTGCATAACCGACAAATAGCTTTTTCCGTCGGCTATATCTTTGGCTGAAACCGACTGCATAGAATCAACCGATAATATCTTTTGATTTTTGTGACGGGTGTTGTAAACGACTGTTTTTGCCAAAGCTTGGTCGCTGCCCTCTATTATAAGCAGAGTTTTTATGCCGTTATCATCTACCCATTTTGACAAAGAAATTATTTGTTCAAAATCGGCATCCGTTTCGGTTGAGCAGCCGGTAAATGCCGCCTGCCATTTGATGCCGTAATCTTCCATTAAATAAACGAAGGGAAAACGGTCGGCAAACACCAATTGCTTTGTTTTGGAGCTTTGAACTGCCCCTTCGTAGCTTTTATCAAGCTCTGCCAGCTTTGCTCCGTATACCTCATAGTTTTGGTCGTATTGCTGACGGTTTTTTGAATCGACCGATACAAGCAAACGGTGCAAATAATCGCACACCTTGGCGGCGTTTTTTACCGAAAGCCACAG
>JAZQSG010000203.1:0-3876 GCA_045630025.1 Acutalibacteraceae bacterium | reverse complement strand
GGCCTCCGACTTATCTCCGTCGGCATTCATGGCGCCGTAGGCCTCAAGCCACTCCCAGGTGGTTTCGGGAGGCATGGGCACACAGCCGTATTGAGTGCGGCCAAGGCCTGCCTGGATTTCGATATAGCGGTCGGTGCTGCCGTCAAAGGTAAGCATTTGCTGCCAACGGTCGCCACCGGGATTTTGACCCCAGCAGAAAAGCTTTCGGCCCCTTAAACGGTGGGTTGAGGTTTGAATAAGTCCGTAGCCGTCGGCATCCAACGCCGCCTCGAATCGCCTTGCAAAGAAGGGTATTTTATAGAAAAAGTCGATAGCTGCAGGCACGTCAACGGGATAGGTGCAGTCGTTGCCGCAATAATCGAGCATACTTTTTACGCACACCTTATCCTCTGCCATATAAGCGGAGTCTGCATTAACTATAACGCGGGTGTCGGGCGTTTCAACCACTGCAGTATTGCTCCACCAATATGCAGGAATCGTTTCGGTGCGAGGGTTAATTATGCGGTTGCGCACATAGATTACCTTTGAGCCCTCGGGCAAAAAGAAATCCATTTGCTGAGTAACCTGGCGGATGCGCTCGAACTCGTACATACGAAGAACGGGGGTGCCGTCGTCAAGTTGGGTTGTGGTGGTAAACATTGTGTCGCAGGTGTGGGGGTGGTGGGCAACAAAGCCGCAGTTCCACTCGATGCCGCCCGAGGTCCAGGCGTTTCTTACTGCAAGGTTGCAGGGGCGCAAAACGGGGTTGCAATAAAGCAGCTCTTTTCCCTTTTGCTTGTCGATAAGACTCATCATCTTGCCGCCCCAGTTGGGCAAAAAGGTTGCTTTTAAATATTCATTTTCAAGAATGATTACCGGCTCTTCGTTATCGTGAAGGGGTCGGGTATACATATCTTGCATTTTATAGGGGAAGGCGGAAACAACGTGGCCGTATCCAAGATAAAGGTCTTCATCTTCACCCAAATTGGACTCGATGTTTTCAAAGGAGGAGTTGTATCGTACCTTCAAAAGTGCGGGCACCGACGAGGTGCCGTTCATATCCTGACAGGGTATATTCATAGTTGACTGATAAAGCTTGGTTTTCATAAAAGCACCGCCTTTATTTAATCTAAGCAAAGTGTAGCACACACAAAGAGTTTATTCAACCGATTTTAAGTCATAATTTTATGCTTTTTCTTTTAATTTGGTCATTTGCGTCAGGTTGAAATAATAGAGATTGTGTGATACAATACTTTTGAGGTGTTTTTATGAGCGATTTGTCCCCTATCATACGGTTTCATCCTCAGTGCGCCTCTTGCCTATTGAGCAAGCATTCAGCCAAGGCCGACATAGCAAAGGATGATGACACACGGCTTGCATACCTGCAAGGGCTGCTTAAAATTTTAGATGAAGCACGGCAAAATGAAACGCCCTCCGAGGTGCTTTACAAAATCGCGGCATTGCAAAAGGAAATGCTCGGATTTGAAGAAAATCTTAAAGCAGAAAAGAAACATTTTAATGCCTTGATGCTTGCCAAAGAGGCCTCGATGCAAAGTGTTGTCGACTCAGCCCGCGACAAGCTGCACACTGCTTTGAATTTTGCCATGCTTGGCAATTATATCGATTTTGGCGCTATGGACAGCGTAAGTGAAGAAAAGCTCGACGCGCTGCTTGCTACTGCAGAATTCTTAAAATTTGACGACAGCGAATATGACGCTTTTAAACAAGACCTTGCTAAAGCCAAAAAGCTTATTTACCTTACCGACAACTGCGGTGAAATTGTGGCAGATAAAATTTTTATAAAAACTATTCTTCAAGAGTTTCCGCAAATCAGCCCTGAGGTCATTGTGAAAGGCAGGCCCGTGCTAAACGATGCAACCCTTGAAGATGCTGCACAGGTTGATATGGCTTCAGTTGCAAGGGTAAGCCATAACGGAAGCGCTATGGCAGGCACCGTGCTTAGCGATATTTCTGAAGAGACATTGAAAAAGCTTGACTGTGCTGATATAATTATCGCAAAAGGCCAAGCAAACTTTGAGTGCTTGAGACATTGCGAAAAAAACATCTATTACATATTTATGTGCAAATGCAAGCTGTTTGCAGAGCGCTTTAATGTGTCACCTTTAAGCGGTATGCTGCTTAATGATTTAAGGATGTGACTAAATGAAAATTACCGAAAAAATCAATATGGACTATGAAGGTCTTAAGAAAAACGGGCCCATAACTATTGTTGCTTTTGGCGACAGCGTTACCCACGGTGCTTTTGCGTTGGGTGAAATTGATTGCGAAAGTGTGTATTGGAACCTCCTGCGTAAAAAAATTCTCGAAATAAGAAACTATGTGCCTGTTAATGTCATCAACGCAGGCATTGGCGGTATTACTGCCGCGGCATCTGTTGAGCGTATGGACAGCCAGGTGCTGTGTCATAATCCCGACCTGGTTATCGTTTGCTTTGGCCTTAACGACATTAACGGTTCACTTGACGACTATCTTGAGGCATTGAAAGCTATCTTTAAAAAATGTCAGTTAAGCAACATCGACGTTATATTTATGACTCCAAATATGCTTAACACCTATGTTGCAGAGGATACCGCGGCCGTTCATAAAGGGTACGCAGAGCAAACGGCACACTATCAGGTGAGCGGCAAAATGGATTTGTTTATGAGCGGTGCTGTCAATCTGGCAAACAAAATGGGAGTTAAGGTGTGCGACTGCTACGCCATGTGGAAGGAGCTTGCAAAAACCGAAGACACCACCCTGCTGCTGGCCAATCGCATCAATCATCCCACAAAACAGATGCATCAGCTTTTTGCCGACGCCTTGTTTGACGCTCTTTTTGGCGACTTTGAGGCATCATTAAACACAGAAAGCACCATGTTTAAAAAGTAAGGAGTATGTTTATGCGTTACGCCTATAACCACGATTTGCACATTCACTCTCAGATTTCCGCTTGCTCTAACGACCCGGGGCAAACGGCCGAGGCAATAGTGGAATATGCAAAGAAGAACAATTTGGCCACTGTTTGTGTGACCGACCATTTTTGGGATAATTGCGTTGAAGGAGCATCCGGCTGGTACGCGCCCCAGGATTATGACCGAATAAGCCGCATTCTTCCTCTGCCCCAAGACGAGGTCAGATTTTTATTTGGCTGCGAGACCGAGCTTAATATGCACGGTGTGCTTGGCATTAGCAAAAAGCGCTTTGACTGCTTTGACTTTGTGATAATACCCACTACCCATTTTCATATGACCAACTTTACACTGTCTGCCCAGCAGCTTGAAAGCCCGAAAACCAGGGCAAAGGCCTGGCTTGACCGATTGAACCACGCCCTTGATATGGATTTGCCCTTCCATAAGATTGGTTTTGCACACCTTACCACCGGGCTGATTTACCAAGGCAACGTAGAAAAGCTGCTTGAAACCTTTGACCTTATTTCAGACGACGATATGGCAAAGGTTTTTGCCAAAGCCGCAAAGCTGGGTGCAGGCATTGAGCTTAACTCGGGCGCTATGAAAAACGCTGCCCTTAACCCCACTCTGTTTAGACCCTACGTTATCGCCAAAGAGCAGGGCTGCAAATTTTATTTGGGCAGTGATGCTCACCACCCCGATAAATTTGAAACGGCACCCTCCGAATTTGCCGCAGGCATAAACTATTTGGAGCTTGATGAAAGCAATAAATTCATTTTAAAATAAGAAAAACCACCGCATTTAGGGAGTTGTGATTAGGGACGAAATCGGTTTTGGAACCTAATTTTGCCTCATCGTTTCGCCTTTGCCTTTGTAATACACAAAGTATTACTGCTGGCTTCAGGCATTACGAATGAAACAAAATTATTGGTTACAAAACTGCAAACACCTAAAACAAATGAATTTTTGATAGAACAAAAGGCAAAAC
>JAZQSG010000202.1:0-8656 GCA_045630025.1 Acutalibacteraceae bacterium | reverse complement strand
AAAACGGCTTTTATCTATCTACCGACAGTGGTGATTCTTTTGTTGCCGTTAATAAATCGGGCTATCCCACCCGATACCCCGCCCGTGTAAATGTCAGCCCTGCCAATCCCAACTATATGATATTGCAGGACGACCACCTCTCTGACAACGGCACCTATGAAAGCAAAAACTACTATTCTCATGACGGTGGCAAAACCTGGAAAGAAAGCATCACCGACTCGTCAATGTCTTTTATTCCTTATAATACCCGACAGACTGTTTTTGCGTGGCATCCCACCGATGAGAAGGTATGCATTTCTACCGGTGGCGATATGGCACTGCGCTCCACCGATGGAGGCAAAACCTTCACGTGGTCGGGCAGCGGATACAATGGCTCTACTACCATGGGCATTCACATGAATGTTAATAACAATGACCTTATATTTTGCTCAAACCATGACTACAACGGTGCTTTTTCCGTTGACGGCGGCAAAACCTGGACATATGTTGCCAGCTCTGACACCCGATGGGGCGGTTGGACACGCGGCGGTTATCCCATCAGCAAAGACATCTGCGCCGTGCTTGCTACCGATGTAAAAAAGCAGGTTTATCGCATTGTCATTTTGACCGAAGGTGGAACCAAGCGGATTGAAACCGGTAAGGTGATAAATGGCTATAATGTCGGCTGCGGTCTTATAGGCAACGAAAATGTTGTTTTCCTTGGCGAGTGGCGCAGTGAGGATAAAGGTGCAACCTGGACTCAGATGACGGGCTGTTCGGGCGTTTATACCTGCACAAATGATGGTGTTTTATATGGGCGTGACGGCCAATTTCAGCTGGTTAAATCCACCGACGGAGGCAAGACCTGGATTAAACTGCGAATGATTGAAGATTTGACCGATATAAAATACGACGAGTTTAACAAGCGAGTGCTTGTGCTTGCCAAATCCAAAATATTCACCTATAACGAAAGCACCAAAAAAATGGATATGGTTATGGATGTTCACCTTAAGGGCATATCATACCGATGCAACGGCTTTGATATTGACCCGCGAAACGGCACCGTTTATGCTGCGGTTAGGTCGGAAGGTCTTGAATGTAAACCCATTGGCGTTGTTCGCACCACCGACGGTGGCCAATCCTGGGTAAACCTTTGCCGAGAACCAAATGACGGCAGTGTTGGCCCGGACGGAGGAAAAAAACCGCTGAGCATTGTTTTTAACCGCAAACACAACGAGGTATGGACTAACAGCGTCAGCCGCGGTGTATGGAAGATTGCTGCAAAAAAATAATAGTTAACAAATGCATCTCAAAAGCTGCTTGCTTTTGAGATGCATATTTTTATCTTTATAAATTTATTTTTTCGTGTATCAACGGCCAGGTATCGTCGGCGTAAAAGCGGTGACCGCCCTTGCCGATTACCAACGCACAGCGGCTGCCGCAGCCCAAGGCGTCGTAAGCCGTTTTGCCCTTTTCAAAAACCGATTTTGCTCCATCTATGGGGAATATGTTGTCATCCTGTCCACTTACTTGTATAAAAGCGTTGGGGGCCGCCATTGCCATCAGATCGCTCATCTCAAAATATTCAGCCACGTGTGGTACGTAGTTGCAGGCGCAATGAGACAAATCAACGATAGAATCCTTATAGGTGCACATGGCGCAAGAGGGCACGGTAAGCTTGATTCTATCCTCCAGCGCGGCGGCATAGACAGTGGCGGTGCCGCCGCCCGAATTGCCCATACAGCACAGTCGCTCGGTATCCACCAGGTGAGAAAACTGCTTTTGCAGGGTGGTTATGCACACCGAAATATCGTGCACCCGCTCACCAATGGTAGTTCTTCCGTAAAGCAGGGCGGTCAAGGACGAGTCAAGGCATCCTCCCTCGCCCCTAAGCTCGCCGAAATTGCGTTGCTCCAGCGCCACCGCAGCAAAGCCCTCTTTAACGGCGCGCACGCAAAAATCTCTGTCGCCGTCTTCAATCAAGGGGGCCTCCTTTGCGCTTTTAAGCCGCGCCATAGAAATGTGCATACCCGGTGAATGACCCTGCAGGCAAATTATGACAGGGGGCTTTTCTGTTTTGTGGGGCAGCCACAAATGGCAGGGCACAAAATAACCCTCTTCCGTTTCCATTAAAAAGCGAATTTCACGAAATCCGTCTTGCTGTTTATCATATTCCACAACTGCAGAGGTATTGGGGCAGACATACTTGTCCATACCCAAAAGCTCCCTGAGTTTTCTTTTGGCGCGACCCTTCCAATCCTCATAATCCCCCGACTCAAAGGTCATTGAGGGGGTGACAAGAGCAGCTTTTTCCATTTCAAAATCGTAAGTGTTTTTCATTTATGTTACCTCGTTGTTTTCACATACTACGTTGGCGCAATTTTCAAAGGTCATTGCCTCATACTCTTTGTTGCAGTTGATAAACTCGTTGTTGCGCACCGTCACTCCGTCGGTCAGTTTTACAACAACGGGGGGCACACATATGTTTTCAAATCGGTTGTTTTCTATAACTATGTTTTTGTGAACGGGAGGAATATTTTGGTGCCGCTCACCGTTTATTTGCACAAGGATGGTGCTGCGCTTGTCGATAACCTCGGTTATCATATCTTTAAAAAGATTGTTTCTGATGGTCACGTTGGCAAGGGGTCCTGCCTCGTTCCAATAGTCAAAGGCGGAGGAAAGGTATAGCGAGCAAGAAGAATAGTTGTAAAACTTGCAATTTTCAACCAGCAGGTTGTCAGACCCTTGCAAGCAAAGTTGGCGGCCGCCACAGCGGTTAAAGGTGCAGCCGCGAATGATAACGTCGGGGTAATATTTATCGTTGGTGATATAGTCACCCTCTAAAACCTCAACGCCGTTAAAGTCAAAAGCAATATTGCCGCAGTCGGCCTTTTTAACAACAACCTTGCCCTTAAGTTCAAGGGTAGCAGGGTTGTAAATCCTAAGCAAATCGCCTACTTCGGCCCAATAGGGAGAAACCGTGCCCCCTTTTTTATCGAAGGCAACGACCATATTGCCGCCGCAAATTTGCTTTACAGTCATAACCTGGGTGTGAAGGTTAACACGGTCATCACCGTTGGTGTCAAACAGGCAATCCTCTATAATCAGTTTGCCTGAAAGGCCCATAAAATGCAAGCCGTCGCTGGTAAGGCAATAGGGGTGCCGCTCACGGTCGTCAGACGCAAGGGTTACCCGTCTGAAGGTAAAATCGTGGCAATGGGGGCAAACCAAAAATCCAAAGCCCGCAAAGTTTGAAAGGGTAACGTCTTCAAACAGCACGGTGTCGCACTGCTTTAAAATGAAGGCGACCAGGCCGTAATAGGCGTGGGATACCGTGCATTTGGTGCCCGGCTCAAGGGTTGACACGCTTTTTGAATATTGCTGCCATTTTAACAGCTTGGTAAAGACGCGCGCCGTTTTGCCGTCAAGCATTTCGTGGGGGCAATTCAACTTTCTCGGGGCGGTGCAAGCCAGTTCGCCGCCGACGTTTGAAAGTTGGTTAGGATCGACGGGGGTAGAAATCCAATAATAACGCTTTGGGGTCCAGTCGTCGTTCCATATCATACCTGCGATAAATTGCTCGCGGCCGGTAAAATCCTCGTCAATATTCAGGCGCACGTCAACGTAATCCTCGGTGGCGTTGACAATCACGCCTGCAGTGTTGGACGGCTGAGTGGCCGACACGTTAAAGCCGCGAATAACAAGGTTTTTGCAGCGCTCTGCTTTAAAAACACCTGCACCGGTTTCAAAGCCCTCCTCCCTGCTAAAATAGGGCGAAAGGGTTGCACCGATACCTTCAAGGGTAAGGTTGGTTTTGTCGCAAATATAAACGGTGCTTAAAAGAAGGTAGTTGCCCGGCTCAAAAACAACGGTAGCTCCGTCGGGGGCATCGGCTATTATTTTTTCAAGAATGGGGGTAGCGTTATCCCCCATCATCCGCTCGTTAATTTTTATAACATTCATATCACTCGACTGTGTTGCCTTCGCAAATTATGTTGGCGCAATTTTCAAAGGTCATTGCCTCATATTCTTTATTGCAGTTGATAAACTCGTTGTTGCGCACCGTCACGCCATCGGTCAGCTTGACAACAACGGGGGGCACGCATATATTTTCAAAGCGGTTGTTTTCGATAAGAATATTTTTGTGCACGGGCGGTATGTTTTGGTGGCGCTCGCCGTTCATCTGCACAAGAATGGTGCTGCGTGCATCGATAACCTCGGTGATACGGTCACGGAAGACGTTGTTGCGCACCACAACGTTAGACAGCGGGCCTGCCTCGTACCAATAATCAAAGGCGGTGGACAGGTAAATCGAGCAAGAGGCGGTGTTGTTGAACTCGCAATCCTCTACCAGCAGATTATCAGAGCCCTGCAGGCAAAGCTGACGGCCGGGTGAACGCTCAAATCTGCAACGGCGGATGATTACGTCGGGGTAATATTTGTCGTTGGTGATATAGTCGCCCAAGTTAAGATTTACGTCGGCGGGCTCAAGGGTAATGTTGCCGCAATCGGCGGCCGCTACCCTTACCTTGCCCTTGAGCGTAAGGGTGGCAGGGTCATAAACGCGAAGCAAATCGCCCTTTTCTGACCAATATTCCGACACCTCGCCACCCGGCTTGTCAAAGGTAACCGTCATTTTGTTGTTTTCAAGGGTTTTGACGGTCATCACCTGGGTGTGAACGTTGATGCGGTCGTCACCTATGGTATCAAAGAAGCAATCCTCTACCAGCAAGGTGCCCGACAGACCGATAAAGTGAATGCCGTCGCTATTAAGAGCATAGGGCTGCTTTTCACAATCGGCAGGGGCCATCGTTACTCGTCTGAAGGTAAAATCGCGGCAATGGGGGCAAACCAAGAAGCCAAAGCCCGCAAAGTTTGAAAAAGTCAAATCCTCAAAGGTTACGGTATCACAATTTTTCATAATAAAGGCAACCAAGCCGTAATAGGTGTGGGATATGTTGCATTTTGTGCCCGGCTCAAGGGTATCAACGCTTTTGGAGTAGTGCTGCCATTTGAGCAGTTTTGAATAAACGCGAATGGTTTTGCCGTCAAGCATTTCGTGGGGGCAATCGCGCTTTTTGGGGGCGGCACAGGCCAACTCTCCCCCAATGTTAGACAGTATAGACTCATCAAAGGGTGCAGAAATCCAATGGTAGCGCTTGGGCGACCAATCGTCGTTAAAAATCATACCTGCTATAATTTGCTCTTCACCCGTAAAATCTTTCTCTATATTAAGGCGCACGTCAACGTAATTTTCGGTGGCGTTGATAACGGTGCCTGCGGTGTTGGCCTGCTCGGTGCCCGATACCTCAAAGCCGCGGATGACAAGATTTTTGCAGTTTTCGGCAACAATAACACCCGAGCCGGTATCTGAACCCTCGATAGGGTTGAAATAGGGCGAAAGAACGGCACCTGCACCCTCAAGGGTTAAGTCGGTTTTGCCGTTAACGTTAATTGCACTCATAAGCACGTATCTGCCCTGCTCAAAAAGTATGGTGGCGCCGTTGGGTGCCTCGCTGATTATTTTTTCAAGAATAGGAGTGGCGTTTTTACCCATCATTTCAGGATTGATTTTTATAATGCTCATATTTTTTCTCCTTTGGGAAAATTATGCTTAACTTAAGTGTAGCACAACCTTTTACAAACTGCAATAAACCAAACGGGTGATTGTTTGCATTTTTTAACCAAACGGGTGGTTTTTTATCTTAATATGCCCTGAATTCACCACTTTTGCCCTTTTTGAATAAAATGTAGCAGTTTATGAAAGGTTTGGGTGGTTGATTTATGAGCAATTTTACTCCTTCTTTTTTTATGGGTGCCTTAACGGCTGAAGGTTATTATTCCAACCTTAAAAATATTTACGACCCTGCAAAGGGCTGGCGCGCCTATCTTATAAAAGGCGGACCGGGTATGGGCAAATCCTCTTTGATGAAGGGGGTTGTGGCCGACCTTGCCGAAAAGGGCTTTGATTGGGTGGCGGTGCCCTGCCCCTCTGACCCCGACTCTCTTGACGGAGTGATTTTTCCTGCCGCAAAGGTTGCCATAATGGATGCCACCCACCCTCATATAGTTGACCCGCAGTTTCCTCAGCTGAGCGAGGTTACCGTTGAGCTTGGTCACTATTGCCGCAAAGAGCTTATTGCCCCTCACCGCGACGCCCTTATGGCCGCCGCAAAAGAAAACAAAGCCCTTTACGACAGGGCTTACCGATATATTGCCGCCGCCTCGTCCTTGATGGATGACACCTATCGCCTGGCCGCCCGCCACACCGATATGCAATCGGGGGCAGAGCTGGGCAACCGCCTGGCAAATCAGCTAATTCCGCAGCGGTCACAGCAATCGGATGAAAAGGTAGCTTTTTTAAGCGGCATCACCTCTAAAGGGCATATTTTTATGGGCGATACTATTGACAGCTTGTGCAGCAGGGTGGTTGTTTTTCAGGATGAGTTGGGCGCCGCATCCCGTGCCTTTATGTCGGCAGTAAGGTTTGCCGCTTTAAGCCGCGGTCACCGCATAATCACCTGTATGTGCCCCTTTGCCCCAAACGAAAAGCCCGAGCACATACTTGTGCCCGAGCTTGACCTGGCCTTTACCACCCAAAACCGATATTTACCCCAAAGCCGTTCGGTAAGACGAATTCACGCCCGACGCTTTTCCTCCCCTTCGGGTCTTGCCGCCTGCCGCCAGCGCTTTGCCTTTAACCGCAGAGGAGCGGCAGAGCTTATAAAAGAGGCCTGCTTATCGGTTGAGGCGGCCAAAAAAATACACGATGATATTGAGGGTTACTATATTTTATCTATGGATTTTGACAAAGCGCAGCAATGGCGCAAAAAAATCGTCAGCGAGATTTTAGCAGAGCCGCAGAATTAAGGCAGCACACCACCGACAAGCCCACGTCGGCCACCACGGCAAGCCACATCATGGGCAGGAAGAGGGCTGATATTACCACCCCGCCCTTTACAGCAAGAGAAAGAGCGATGTTGAAGCGTACCTTTTTTAAAGTGCGGCGGCTTATTTTTACTCCGTCGGCAAGGGCGCTTAAATTGCCCGATGCAAGCACTACGTCGGCCGTTTCAATGGCCGCATCGGTGCCAAGTCCCATACCAACGCCCACCGTGGCCTCGGTGATAACGGGGGTGTCGTTAATTCCGTCGCCCACAAAAACCACCGACCTGCAGCTTTGCTTTAGCTCTTGCAATATTTCAACCTTTTGCTCGGGCAAAAGCTCACCGCGCCAATAATCTATGCCGCACGCCTCTGCCGTTCTTTTTACGGCGGGGGCGTTGTCGCCGCTTAACAAGGCAAATTTATTGATGCCCAATCGGCGCAAGCTGTTAAGGGTGTCTATGGCATCCTCTCGCAAGAGGTCGCTTAGCTGTATAGACCCCACCCCTTTACCGTCAACGGCTACGTAAACCTGACCTTGAGGCAAGCAGGACAGGTCTACCCCCTCTTTTTCCATAAGGCGCACCGAGCCCACGAGAACTCGTTGTTCACCCTCTGAAATTACGCCGTAGCCCGCCTGCTCGGTTATCTCCCCTTGAAATTTAGAGGGATGAGGACAGGCCTTGCGAAGTGCGGCGGCAACGGGGTGGTCGGAATACCGCTCTGCCCATGCCGCTATGGCAAGGCAATCGTAACCGTGGGCAGAAAACGCCTCGGTTACCCTAAGCTCGCCCGTTGTAAGGGTGCCCGTTTTGTCGCTTATAACACAATCGGCAGCGGCAAGCCCCTCAAGATATATTCCACCCTTAACAAGCACGCCTTTTTTTGATGCGGCACCCACACCTGCATAAAAGGCGAGGGGTACCGATATAACCAACGCGCAGGGGCAAGAGGCCACCAAAAGCACAAGAGCTTTTTTAAGCCACAGCTCCGAAAACGCCCCCGTAACCGCCCAGGGAATTAACACCACAAGCAAGGCGGCCAAAACCGTAAGGGGTGTATATATTTTTGCAAAGCGTGATATAAAGCGCTGGGCGGTGCCCTTTCGCGCCTCTGACTGCTCAACCAGTTTAACAATTCGTGAGGGGGCAGAATTTTCGTAATCGGCAGTTACCTGCACCCTTAACGCCACCGAGCCCGCCATCATTCCCCCTAAAACGGGGGTGCCGTACTCGGCGGTTATGGGTATGCTTTCACCCGTAATGGCCGACGGGTCAATCTGACCCGAGCCACCCACAATAACACCGTCAAGAGGTATGCGCTCAAAGGGGTGCACCACAATAACGTCGCCCACCTTAATTTGGGCGGCGGGCAAATCTCCCCCGTCGGTGTGTACCCTTTGAGGGCGAATGCTGCTAAGCGCCTCAAGCCCCTTTCGTGAGTGGCTTGTAACCTTGCTTTCTATAATTTCGCCCAACTCAAAAAGCAGCGTTACGGCGGCGGCTTCGGCATATTCGCCTATTAAAAGGGCGCTAACGGCGGCAATGGCAAGCAGCAGCTTTTCATCAAAGCCGCGGTTTGTAAATATGCCCCTTACACCGTAAAAGGTTGGCTTTATTAAATTAACCGCCGTTGCCAAAATAAGCAGCAGGTTGTACCCTTGGGGAAGTTTAAGCAGATAGCAAGCCAAAGCACCTAAAATAAGCACCAAAGCGGTAACTGCCCACAAATATTGCCCCCTTTTGTTTTTAGACGAGGGCGCCGCGCCCCCCTCTTTTATTACGGTTATACC
>JAZQSG010000201.1:0-11024 GCA_045630025.1 Acutalibacteraceae bacterium | reverse complement strand
ATCACAACGGGCTCTTTAGATGAAGTAATTTCAGAACTAACAGGTGCCGTTGATGATGTGTTTGTGGCAGCAGAATCGTCGGCACAAGAAACAAAAGAAGAAATAATAAAAATTAATACTAATATAAGTGACGTTACCTTTGCTTTCATTTCAATTCCTCCTATAGTATATAAAGAGATTATACACTATAAATTGTATAACTGCAACCTTTAATGCTCAATATTTGTTGGATTTTATAAAAAATTATTGTCCAAAGTTTACCAGAGTATCTGCGGTGTCAAATCCACCGGTGCCAACTTGAATAACTTCTGTGTAAGCTTCAGGTACGTTACCCAATAAAATAGTTTCGGCAAACAAATAATCGTTGGTTACAGTATCATATCGTTTACCGCCCGGCATAACTGCAAAAATAGTTGTTGTAAGGCGAAGGTATAAACTATTTTTTGTTTGATTAATACCTGCAGACGAAAAGGTGCTGATAATTTCGTAATTGATATATTGTGATATTTGGATTTTAATGTTTATTTTTGGCCCAGTACCGTAAAGCAACGGTGAGTTTGTTAAAGAACCAATATTTACCGAATACTTTGCATGAACTGCATTATCTGCTTTTTTATGTATTGAATCAAAAATTTTACATATCAAATTATCAAAGGTTACAGCATCTGTTAATAACGCAGTTGGTTTCCCCTCTTTGTCGGTAGAAAGTGATATTATTGATTTAAAATCTTCTGTGTTTTCATTAATTACCTCGTGCACAGAGGAATTAATTAATATAAGCGCCTGCCTTTTTGACTCGTTTTGAGCAATTTTATTCATCATTGGTCTTAATCGAACATCTATTATTACAAATATTATTGAGGTTAAAATACAAAAGAAAGATATAAATTTTAAAAACAAACTGCTTTTATAGCTTTTAAAACTGCGCAAAAAATCACCACCTAATGCATTTTACACATTTAGGTGGTGATTTGACAATTATTTAACTACAATATTTACGAGTTTACCCTTAATATACAGCTCTTTTACAATAGTTTTGCCGTCAATAAAGGGTATAAGTTTTTCGTCGGCTTTGGCTTGTTCAATAACAGCATCGGCCTGTGCGTCAACAGGAATGAGCAGCTTGGTGCGAACCTTACCGTTAACCTGAACAACGATTTCAATTTCATTGTCTACGCATTTGCTTTCGTCATACTCAGGCCAAGGATAAGCATTTACAGTACCCTCATAGCCCAAGCCCTCAAAAATTTCTTCTGCAATGTGAGGTGCAAAGGGACTAAGTAACAAAGCAATTGTTTTAAGCTCGTCGTGTGTTACGCCGTTATTGCCGATTTCATTGAGCAAAGCCATCAAAGAGGCAATGGCTGTGTTGAACTTCATTGCATCTATATCGGCTGAAACCTTTTTAATTGTTTTGTGCATTGCACTTTCAAGGTTTTTGGAATACCCTTCCCCATCGACAATATTATCTTGTAAGCTCCACACACGCTCAAGGAAACGCTTGCAGCCCTTGATTGAAGAAGAACTCCAAGGCGCTGCTTTCTCAAAATCACCAATAAACATCTCGTACAGACGCATTGTGTCGGCACCGTACTGTTCTACTATTTCATCGGGATTTACAACGTTACCTCTTGATTTAGACATCTTCTCGCCGTTTTCACCGAGAATCATACCGTGGCTTGTACGTTTAGCGTATGGCTCTTTATTAGGAACTACGCCGATATCATAAAGGAAACGGTGCCAAAAACGGCTATACAATAAGTGAAGTGTGGTATGCTCCATGCCACCGTTATACCAGTCTACGGGAGACCAGTATTCAAGTGCTTCTTTAGATGCAAGAGCATCGTTATTATCGGGATCCATATATCTTAAGAAATACCATGAGGAACCGGCCCACTGAGGCATAGTATCGGTTTCTCTTTTTGCTGCGCCGCCGCAATTGGGGCAAGTAGTATTTACCCAATCGGTAATTTTTGCAAGGGGGGATTCGCCGTTGTCGGTGGGCTCGTACGACTCAACGTTGGGCAAGGTTACGGGCAAATCTTTTTCGTCAACGGGCACATATCCACATTTTTCGCAATGAACAATCGGAATGGGTTCGCCCCAATAACGCTGACGAGAGAATACCCAGTCACGAAGCTTGTAATTGGTCTTTTTAACACCAAGATCTTTTTCGGTAAGATAATCTATAATAGCTGCCTTTGCTTCTTCAACAGACAAACCGTCAAGGAATCCAGAGTTGGTCATTACACCTGTTTCACAGTCAGTAAACGCGGCTTCCTCAACGTTACCGCCTTTAACAACCTCAATAATGGGAAGATTAAAAGCTTTAGCAAAATCCCAGTCTCTTGTATCGTGAGCAGGAACGGCCATAATGGCGCCTGTGCCGTAGGAAATAAGAACGTAGTCTGAAATAAAGATAGGAATTTCTTTGCCGTTTACGGGGTTGATAGCTTTTACACCGTCAAGGCAAACGCCTGTTTTATCTTTGGCAAGTTCGGTGCGCTCGAAATCAGATTTCTTAGCTGCGTTTGCTTGATAAACACGCACTTCATCAATATTTTTGATGTTTGCTTGAATTTTATCAATAATGGGGTGTTCGGGTGAAATTACCATATAGGTTGCGCCAAACAAGGTGTCGGGACGGGTGGTATAAACAACAAGCTCTTCGCCAATAGTGGTTGCAAATTTAACCTCTGCACCGGTTGACTTTCCTATCCAGTTTTTCTGTTGAATTTTTACTCTTTCGATATAATCAACAGTATCAAGATCGCTAAGCAAGCGCTCTGCATATGCAGTGATTTTCAGCATCCACTGACTTTTAACCTTATGTACAACCTCGCTGCCGCAACGCTCACACACACCGTTAACAACCTCTTCGTTAGCAAGAACACATTTGCAAGAGGTACACCAGTTAACAGACATCTCTTTTTTATAAGCAAGACCTTTTTTGAACATCTGTAAAAAGATCCATTGAGTCCACTTATAGTAGCTGGGGTCTGTGGTATTAATTTCACGCTTCCAGTCAAATGAAAAGCCAAGAGATTTAAGCTGCTGCTTGAATCGAGCAATATTTTGCTTGGTTACGATTTCGGGGTGAATATGGTTTTTAATAGCATAGTTTTCGGTAGGCAGACCGAACGCGTCCCAACCCATAGGATACAAGACGTTATAACCTTCAAGTCTTTTCTTGCGGCAGATAATGTCTAACGCGGTATATGAACGAGGATGACCTACGTGCAAGCCCTGACCTGAAGGGTAAGGAAACTCAACAAGGCCGTAAAACTTTGGCTTGTCGCTTACTGTTTTTGCATGAAAAACGTCAAGCTCATCCCATTTTTGCTGCCATTTCTTTTCAATTGCTGTAAAATCGTATCTCATAAAAAATTGCTCCTTTTAATCTTCGATCAAAGCATCTACATCGTATTTTTCGCCATCAGCCCACAAATGTTCAAGACCGTAGGTTTCTCTTGCTTCGGGCGTAAAAACGTGAACAACAACACTACCGTAATCTAACAAAACCCAACCAGTTGCTCTACCCTCAATTCCTAAGGGCGAAACACCGGCTTCTTTAAGCTTTTCTTCAACTTCTTCAGCCAATGATCGAACGTGAGTTGATGAAGTTCCGTTTGCTATTAAAAAGTAGTCGGTCAGCACAGTTAGTTCACTTATTTTAACTGCACAAATGTTTATTGCTTTTTTGCTGTCAAGCGCCTTGGCAGCAATTTTTAAAATGTTCATTTCTTCCATTTGGCACCTCTAATTTAAAAACATAAAACCATTATATATCATTAACTTCAATATTTCAACAATCAAACATCATATTCTTTAATTGCTTCTAACGTATCAGGATGAACAGGAATTCCCTTTTTAGTTAAATCGTTTATGCTAAAATCCAAAACCTCGTACATAGCTTTGTTCATATCATTCATAATTAACCTTCTTATTTCTTCAACGTTCCAATAAATTCGGTCTGCTGAAGAACAATCGGCTAAATATATTATTTTTTCAAGTGCAGACATACCGCCACGAGCAGTTGTGTGATATCTGACCGCATTTATAACGTCTGCATCGGTAACCTTTAAGTGCCTTTGAATATAATCAGCACCCAGCACCGCATGCCAAAGCATAACCGATTGATTGGTTGCATCATCAAGACAAATAGAATTATCCTGCATATATTGCAACATATCCTCTTGGCTCTCGTTACGCATTACATCGTGAACCAGGCCGGCAAAATAAGCTTTTTGCGCAGGATAACCATAATGCTCAGCTATTGCTTTTGCTGCATCTGCAACGCATAGTGAATGATAATATCTTTTATCGTTTAAACGAGATTTTAGTAAATCTTTGATTTCGTCGATAGATAAAATCATAAATATAAACCATTCTTTCTGATGTACGAAATAACCTTTGGCGGTAAATACGAATCTACATTTTCACCCTGCTTAATTTTATCTCTGATTTCGGTGGATGAAATTATAATTGGCTTACAATTAATAACAATGCTTTTTAAGCCGTTACCTTCATGTTTTTTTGAATACTCAACCAGCTTATCAAGGTCGTTTTTTCTTGAAATAGCACAAACGATAGCTTTTTCAAATATTATATCGGGTTTGCGCCAAGTGTGCAAACTTAAAAACATATCTGAACCACAAGCAAGGTACAATTGAGCATCTTTATAAATTTCATTCAACCAAGTTAGTGTTTCATAAGAATAGCAGGGTCTACCCTTTTCAATTTCTATCGTGCACACAGATTCAGTCGGTAAATCAAACGCCAATTTACACATATTTACTCGATGAACACTATCTGTTAAAAAATCAGCAGATTTGTGAACGGGTAAATAGGTTGGAACAATCAATACTTCATCTGCGTTGATGTGCTCGGCTATTTTTCTGCACATATTTACGTGTCCGTTATGCAACGGATTAAAGGTGCCGCCGAAAACAAGTATCTTTTTCATATTATTTAACAAGATAAATCTGTTTGTTATCTTTGCTCTCTCTGTATAATATAAACTTTCTTCCAATTACTTGAACAACGTCTGCAGATAACTTTTCTGCTATTGAATCAGCTGCCTCTCTAACTGAAATCGGGCAGGTTTCAAGCAATCCGCACTTTATAAGCTCACGCTTTTCAAGGGCGTCGTCTGCCTGTTTAATCATAGCGTCGTTTATTCCGCCTTTGCCTATGTGAACAATTACTTCATAAGAATTAGCCATAGAGCGCAACTGTGCTCTTTGTTTACTTGTTAACATATTTTGCTCCTTAAATATAATCTTTAACTTTCTCTGCAAAAAGCTTTAATGCTTTTCCGCGGTGACTTAAAGCATCTTTTTCTTCTGCTGTTAACTTGCCGAAAGAAACGCCGTTAACCAAAAACAAAGGGTCATACCCAAAGCCGCCGTCTCCTTCTAATTCGTGTGCAATAATTCCCTCACACTCTCCCCTTACGGTAAAGCTTCTGCCATCGGGAAAACAGCAAGAAACAACACAAACAAACCTTGCTGTTCTTTCGTTGTTGGGAACGTTGTGCATTAACTCAAGCAGCTTTGAATTGTTATCGTCGTCGTTGTGACCTTCACCTGCAAATCTTGCAGAATATATTCCGGGTGCACCGTTTAACGCATCTACACAAAGTCCTGAGTCATCGGCTATTGTAGGCAAACCGCAGCTTTTGCAAGCAGATTGCGCTTTAATCATTGAGTTTTCTTCAAAGGTTTGTCCGTTTTCTTCTACTTCAGGGAATTTTATACCATTTTCCCCTTCGCCAAGCACGTTTATGCCCAGGGGTTTAAGAATACGGCGTAACTCATTCAGCTTTTTAGTGTTTTTAGATGCTAAAACAAAATCCATAATTTAAACCTCAATTATTCTGAAAACAATCCTTCTGTAAATTCTTCGGCATTAAATGGCTGCAAATCGTCGATTCCCTCGCCAACACCTATAAATTTAACAGGAAGTCCTAATTCGTTTCTTATGGTTATAACTACACCGCCGCGTGCAGTACCGTCCAACTTAGTAAGCACTATACCCGTGATATTGGCTACCTTACTGAATTCGCGGGCTTGATTTACGGCATTTTGGCCTGTTGTAGCATCAAGTACAAGCAAAGTTTCTACACATGAATCGGGTAATTCACGGTGAACAATGCGAGAAATTTTGGCCAACTCATCCATAAGGTTCTTTTTATTATGCAATCTTCCTGCGGTGTCACAAATAATTACATCGCAATTTTTGGCTTTACCCGAAGCGATTGTATCAAAAACTACCGAAGCGGGGTCGCTGCCTTCATTGTGCTTAACAATAGCAACGCCTGCGCGTTGAGCCCAAACGTCAAGTTGTTCAATAGCAGCTGCTCTGAATGTATCTGCGGCGCCTAATACAACACCTTTACCTTGATTTTTAAACTGTGCAGCCATCTTGCCGATAGTTGTAGTTTTTCCTGCGCCGTTAACACCAATTACAAGTATAACAGAGGGCTTGGTGGTTAAATTAAGCTGCTCGTCACCTTTTATCATATCAGATATGGTGGTTTTAAGCAGTGTTTTAATCTGTTCCGGCTCGGTTATACGATCTTTTTTAACCGTTTCTTTAACCTGATTGCAGATATCTTGCGCAGTTTTCACACCAACGTCAGACATAACCAAAATTTCTTCAAGTTCTTCAAATAACTCGTCATCGATTTTTGTGAATCCGGAAAGCACAGAACCAAGAGCGCCTAAAAATGAATCTCTTGTTTTTTTAAGGCCACTGCCGATTTTACTAAATAAGCCCATTAAATCACTCCTGCTTTAAATCTAATTTACTTTCCAACTCAGAAACGTTCAACTGCAACAGTTTTGATATGCCCTTTTCTTGCATGGTAACACCATAAAGCATATCTGATTCTTCCATAGTGCCGCGTCTGTGAGTAATTACTATGAATTGGGATTTATCGCTCATAGTTCTTAAATATTGAGCAAATCGGTTAACGTTTACGTCATCAAGTGCCGCATCAACCTCATCAAGCATACAGAATGGAGGCGGATTGACCTTCATAACTGCAAAATAGATAGAAATTGCAATAAGCGCTTTTTCACCGCCCGATAACTGCTCAATAATTGATACGTTCTTTCCGGGAGGTTGACAAATAATTTCAATTCCGGACTCCAGCGTGTTATCAGGTTCTGTTAATCTAAGCTCTGCTTTACCGCCACCGAAAAGCTCAGTAAATACTTTTGAAAAATATGTGTTAATTGCGTTGAAACGGTCTGTAAACAACTGTTCCATTTGGTTTTTAAGCTGAGCAATAATCTTATTAAGCTCTTCTCTTGAGTTTTCTATATCGGCAACCTGTGCTGACATAAACTCGTAGCGTTCGCTTTCAAACTTATATTCTTCAATAGCTGCAACGTTTACGTTGCCAAGAGAACGAATTTTACCCTTAAGCTCGGTTAAGCGATGCTGTGCAGCGGGAATATCATCGGGAATTTTGCCTTTTTCTTCAGCTTCACTGCGAGTAAGACCATACTCATCATACATCTTTTTAATAGTATCGTCATATTCGTGAACCATTGATATTTTGCGTTCTTCAAGGCGAACAAGCTCACCGCTGATTTTTTCTTTATCTTCGCCTGCACCGCGTGAATCAAGGCGCATTTGTTGAATTTTAGAGTCGATTTCATCTCTCTTTGATATGATATCGCTAATGGACTGTCTGCATGCCTCTGCTTTGTTTCTAAGCTCGGTTGCAGTTGCAGTAACCTCTTCAATTCTTAAAACCAGTTCGCTGTTTTTTGCTGTAATTTCAGAAATTTCGGCAGTAAGGCGAGTAATTCTTTCTTGTCTGTCGGCCGATCTGCCTATAATATCTGAAATTGCGCCCTCCAAAACCTCTATATCTTTGTTGAATTCAAAAATTCGAGTTTTGTGCTCGCTAACCTTTAAGGTAAGTAATTCACGTTTTGCGGCAGATTTATCACGGCCACCCATTTTCTCTTCAAGAAGAGCTTGCGTGGCGGTAATATCAACCGTTATTGCATCAACAGCTGCAGCTGCTTTTGTTTCAATGGCAGATAATTCTTCCAAACGCTTAATTGAAGAGGATTTTTCGCCATCAAGAAGTGCAATATCGCCCTTAACTATAGAAATTTGCTCGTTAACGCGCTTAATTTCGCCTAAAACTCGAATTTTATCCTCTTGTGCGGTAGTAACTGCACTTTGCATAACAAGAATATCAGCGTTAATTTGAGCTATTTCATTTTGCAGTGCTTTGTGACGTTCGGTAGATTGAGCGATATCTTGCTTAATTTTATCTGCTTTTTCAAGCAGTTTCTTGATTTCGCCCGATCTGCTCAAAATACCGGCGTTTTTAATTACAGAACCGCCGGTCATTGAGCCGCCTGCATTAACAACCTGACCATCCAAGGTGACAATTCTGAATTTATGTTTAAACTTTCTGCCAATTGTTACAGCGCTATTTAAGTCTTCTGCAACTGCTACACCGCCCAAAAGACGCGAAATAACGTTTTTATACTTGCTGTCACATTGTACAAGCTCGTCGGCCATACCAACAAAGCCATAACAACTATCAAGACCGGGGTCTTCAAACTCGCGCGGCTTAATTACTGACAACGGATGGAAGGTAGCGCGACCACCCTTATTATCTTTAAGGAAAGATATAGCGCGTTTAACGTCTTCTTCATTGTCGGCAACAATATCTTGAATAGATCCGCCAAGAGCGGTTTCTATTGCAAGACTGTATTCTGAATCTACGGCGATTAGCTTTGATATGGGGCCGTGAATGCCGCGCAAGACACCTGATGAAGATGCCTTAGCGACTGATTTTACAGCGTTGCCCAAACCTTCCATATTATTATCAAGGTCGGTCAAAATTGCTGCTCTTCTACGGGTTTCACCCTCTTCAAGTGTTAAGCGATCAATTTCTGCTTTGGCTTTATCGGCTTTATCGGTTCTTCCATCTAAAATTAACTGTTTGCCCTTTAAAGAGTTAGTGCATTTTTCAACAGTTTCATCGCACGCTTTAAGATCTTCATCAAGAGCTGACAACTCTGTTTCTAATTTAGATAATGAATCTCTCTTTTCAACCAAAGATGCATCAACAACAGCAACTCTGGCTTTAACCTCTTCCGATGTTGAACGCGAGGTCATAACAGAAACCTTGCTATCTGATAAAGAAAGAGATAAGGTGTTTAATTTTGATGTTAATGAATCAATTATTGAAGAAAAATCATCGCTAACGGTTATAATGCTAAGTAATTCGTTGTTTACTTGTTCAAGCAAACTCTGTTCTTCGGCGATGGATTGTTTTTTGCTTTCTATTGAGGCGCGTTTTGACTCAATTTCAGTATCGGTTGACTCTGAACCGGTTGAAAGATCATCAATTTCAGTCTGTATACGCTTAATTGTATCGTTGTTGTGCTCAACAGTATTGGCTAAAACTGCGGCATCCGACTCAAATTTCGAAGCTTCTTCATCATAAGCGGTTGCGCTGCGTCTAACCTCGTCGGTTTCTGCATTTAAGCGCAACGTTTCATCGGCAGAATTATCGATCATACTGTCGAGAGTTGCTATTTTAGTATTAATTTCTTCATATTGATTTCTTACTGCTGCAATTTTCATCTCTTGCTCGCGCAAAAGATCTTTATATTTAGAAAGATTGTGCAACCACAAACCAATTTGAAGCGATTGCTGCTCTTCAGCATATTCCAAAAACAAGGTTGCTTTTCTGCTTTGTTCCTTTAAAGGCCCAATTCTGCTTTCAATTTCGGTCAAAATATCGCGTAATCTAACAAGGTTATCTTCAGCTTGTGACAGTTTTTTCTCTGCCTCTATCTTCCTGTATCTATACCTTGAGATACCGGCTGCTTCTTCAAAAATATCTCTTCTTTCGGCAGAGGTTTTGGTGCCTACAATATCATCAATTTTGCCCTGACCTATCATAGAATAGCCGTCACGACCCAAACCGGTATCCATAAACATTTCGTGGATATCCTTAAGTCGCACGCTGGCGTTATTAATACGATATTCACTTTCACCCGATCTAAAATAACGGCGTGAAATAGCAACTTCATCTGAATCACAAGGAAGATTTCTGTCGCTGTTATCTATAATAAGTGTTACTTCGGCAAATCCTAAACGCTTTCTTGTGGCGGTGCCGTTAAAAATAACGTCTTCCATTTTGTTACCGCGCAAGGTTTTGTTGGATTGTTCACCCAAAACCCAACGCACGGCATCTGAAATGTTACTTTTACCGCTTCCGTTAGGGCCAACAACAGCAGTTAATCCTTCGCCAAATTTAAGAGAAGTTTTATCTGCAAACGATTTAAAGCCCTGTACTTCTATGGATTTTAACCTCAATTATCTCACTTCCTCGATAATTATTTCATCAGTGTTTAATTTGTCGTTTGAAATTACCTTAACATTAATTCCAAGCTTATTTAATTCAAGTAAATTAATTCGTTTATGGCCAATAGTTTTAGAGTGCATAGACGGGTGTACAGAAACAATATATTGACATTTTTTATCAATCAATGATTTAAGCTTATTAAGCTGAATATATCCGGAGCAAATCTCACCAAACGCAGGATGCCACGGGCCGCATACATAATCTTTTTCATTAATTGTGTGCAAACCAAGTCTAATAACGGGAATATTTGCATTATTAAACCTTTGCAAGAGCTCTGCGCATAATTTGGCTGCATCTTCAATTGATTGAGGATTATATTTGCCCTTCAAAAACAATCTTTCCAGCAAGGTGTTTTTAAGCACGATTGTGGGATAAATTCTTACAAAATTCGGATTTAATTTAATAAATTTTTCGCAAGTATAAAGCGCTCCAAAATCATCGTCTGTATATAAGCCCGTCATCATTTGCAGGCCTAAATTAAACCCGTGATATTTAATAAGCTTAGAAGATGCCACAACATCACATGCGTTATGACCTCTGTTATTTGATGAAAGAACAGAATCAACCATGCTTTGTGCACCTAATTCAATGGTTTTTACACCATATTGCT
>JAZQSG010000200.1:0-13614 GCA_045630025.1 Acutalibacteraceae bacterium | reverse complement strand
CAATTCTTGCATCATTTGAGCTGATTTATTTAGGAATTGCGCTTTTTGCGTTGGTTGTGTTGTTTTCTCTTGTAACCTTGCCTGTAGAATTTAATGCAAGCAGGCGAGCGATGAACGCATTGTCTGAAGGTGGAATACTATTTGACGATGAGTTAAGAGGCGCTAAAAAGGTTTTAAGTGCAGCGGCTATGACCTATGTTGCGTCGTTTTTACAAAATTTATTGATTTTACTATATTATTTAACACGTGTAAACAGAAGGAGCAGATAATGGCTAATGCACGCAAAGCAGCAGTAAGTTGCCTTTTAACCATTGATAGAGATGGTTGCTATTCTAATATTGCCATTGATAACACTTTGAAGCATTCTGATATTCAAGGTGCTGATGCCGCTTTGTTCAGTGCTCTCGTTTACGGCGTGCTTGATAGAAAATATTTGTTGGATTTTATTATTTCAAAATGCTCTTCAAAGCCAATCGATAAACTTAGCTTGTTTATTCTTGAAACTCTTAGAATTTCAGTTTTTCAGTTGAAATTTATGGATAGAATACCGCCTTTTGCCGCAATAAACGAGGCGGTTTCTTTAGTTAAAAAATCAAAAGAGCATTACGCGTCAGGTTTTGTGAATGCCGTTTTGCGTTCTGTGCAAAGGCAAGAAATTGAGCTGCCGGAGGCAAATAATGCGGATAATATTTCGGTTTTGTGTTCTTGTGACGTTGATATAGTAAAAAGGTTAGTAGATGATTATGGGGCAGAAACGACTTGCGAAATACTTAAAGCTAAAGACGAACCGTTACCTATTTACATACGAGTTAATACCATTAAATGTACTACAGAAGAGCTGAAAAGCAGTTTGATAGAAGATGGGTTGTCAGCTTTTAACGTTGACGGTATGCCCAACACTCTTGCGGTACGGGGTGCAATAGAACGTTCAACCGCTTTCAAAAACGGTTGGTTTCATATTCAAGATGCATCTTGTCAGCTTGCTTGCGAGGCGTTGAGTCCACAAGAGGGAATGCGAGTTCTTGATGTTTGTGCTGCACCCGGCGGAAAAAGCTTTACCATTGCACAAATTATTAATAATAATGGTGAGATTATATCAAACGACATACACAAACACCGTGTTGATTTGATTAAAAAAAGTGTGTCTCGTTTGGGATATACCTCTGTTACAACGGGGTTAAGAGATGCTACTAAGTATGATGAAAACCTTGGCGTGTTTGATAGAGTTTTGTGTGACGTGCCTTGTTCAGGTGTTGGTGTTATACACAGAAAACCCGACATAAGATATAAAAGCGGCAATGATTTTGATGAGTTGCCCGATTTACAATATTCAATATTAACCACTTCGTCAAAATACGTTAAATCGGGTGGAGTGTTGGTTTATTCAACCTGCACGCTTTTTAAAGCTGAAAACGAGGGTGTATTTGATAAATTTTTAAAAGAAAACAGCGATTTTGAGCCCTATCCCTTTGAAAATGGTGAATATTATAAAACCATAATGTGTGATAATGATTGTGACGGGTTCTTTTTTGCCAGAGCAAAGCGTAAGGAGGTCTGAATTTTTGTCTAAAATAGATTTGAGAAGTCTAATGCCGGAGCAACTTGAAGATTTAGTTGCACAGCTGGGACAACCTAAATTCAGAGCAAAACAGTTGTTTGCATGGCTGCAAAGCGGTGCAACCTCATTTAGTGATATGACCAATATACCTCAACTATTGAGGGAAAAGCTTGACCAGGTGGGTTATCTTGCAAATGCCGCTGTTGAAGCAAAGTTTGAATCTAAACTTGATGAAACGGTTAAGTTTTTGTTTAAAATGAACGATGGCTTATACGTTGAAAGCGTTTTAATGAAATATAACCACGGTTACAGTATTTGCATTTCTACTCAAATAGGTTGCCGTATGGGATGTACCTTTTGCGCATCAACTCAAAACGGACTTGACCGCAGCTTGACCCCTTCTGAAATGTTGGCTCAAATTCAAACTGCACAAAATGTATGTGGCGTTCGCATATCCAACATAGTTTTGATGGGTATGGGCGAGCCCTTTGATAATTACGATAACGTGTTGTGCTTTTTAAAGCTGGTTTCTCATCCCGACGGATTAAATATCGGTATGCGACATATTTCGTTGTCTACCTGCGGCAGGGTGGACGGAATAAAAAAACTTATGCAGGAAAAGCTGCAGTTAACTCTTTCAATTTCTTTGCATGCGCCCAATGACAAAATACGCTCAAAAACTATGCCCATTAATAAGCGCTGGGGTGTTGACGAGCTGTTGGCAGCGTGCAGAGAATATATTGAGGTTACGGGCAGAAGAATATCCTTTGAATATGCAATGATAAAAGACGTTAATGATTCTGATGAATGCGCCTATGAGCTTGCCGCTAAGTTAAAAGGGATGATTTGCCACGTAAATTTAATACCTGCTAACGAAATTCGTGAAAACGATTATGTAAGAAGCGACGCAGCACGCCTTAACCGATTTAAGGCACTGCTTGAAAGTAAAGGCATAAACACAACCATAAGAAGAACGTTGGGTGCGGATATTTCTGCATCTTGCGGTCAGTTGAGACAAACCTATATAAAATAGTGACAATTTTGTCACTTTCATTTAATGAACTTATGTGATAATATATCCTTGCAAACGGTTTTAAAGGAGTGATATGTGTGAGAATTGTGTCTAAAACCGATATAGGAATGGTGCGCAGAAGCAACCAAGATGCCTACTCTGCCGGCGAATTGCCCGGCGGTGTTGCCTGGGCCGTCGTGTGTGACGGTATGGGCGGTGCCAACGGCGGTAATATTGCCAGTGCTACTGCAGTTAAGGTCATAAGCGAGCGCATATCGTCCGGCTATCGTGAGGGTATGAGTTCAAACTCAATACTTGCAATGCTTGATACTGCAATAAACGCCGCTAATATCAGCGTTTACGATATGTCTCAAGAAGATACAATGCTTGTTGGAATGGGCACGACGGTGGTTACCTGTGTGCTTGTTGGCGGTGTTGCTTATATAGCCCATGCAGGCGATTCGCGCGCTTATCGATTTAATAATGAAGAGGTTAAGCAAATAACCCGCGACCATTCTTACGTTCAGCGTTTGATAGAAGAGGGCACAATTACTGCTGAGCAGGCAAAAACGTATCCTCATAAAAACGTAATTACCCGCGCGTTGGGCGTTAATGAACGTCTTGCCGTTGAACATACCGAAATTGAGCTTGATGAGGGAGATGCAATATTGCTTTGCACCGACGGCTTAACGGGATGTATAGACGAGCAAGATATGCTCAATATTTTTAAAGAGCATACTTTTTACGAGTATCCCGATTATTTAGTTAAGCTTGCTAATAAAAACGGTGGTAGCGATAACATCACCGTTGTAATACTTTCGCTCTGATTGAAGGGAGTATAAATGATGGATAAGTTTGTTGGAAAAAGATTAGACGCTCGATATGAAATACGTGAAATTATAGGCGTTGGCGGAATGGCAGTTGTTTATAAGGCCTATGACTGCATTGACGACCGCATTGTTGCAATTAAAATTCTTAAAGAAGAATTTGTTAGAAACAGTGAATTCTTAAACCGTTTCAGAAATGAGTCAAAGGCAATTGCCGTTCTTTCACATCCTAACATTGTTAAGGTTATTGACGTTAGCTTTGGTGATAATTTTCAATACATTGTAATGGAATATATTGATGGCATAACCCTTAAAGAGTTTATGCAACGCCAGGGTGCAATCAGCTGGAAGGATGCGCTTTATTTTACAGTTCAAATTTTGCGCGCACTTCAACACGCTCACGATAAAGGCATTGTTCACCGTGACGTTAAGCCGCAAAATATTATGCTTTTAAGCGATGGCACCATTAAAGTTACCGACTTTGGTATTGCACGTTTTGCAAGAAGCAGCCAGCAAACCCTTACAGATAAAGCTATTGGTAGCGTTCATTATATTAGCCCCGAACAAGCGCGCGGCGATAACATTGATGAAAAGGCCGATTTGTATTCAGTTGGCGTTATGATGTATGAAATGCTTACCGGCAAGTTGCCTTTTGATGGTGGTAATGCAGTCAGCATTGCACTTATGCATATGAATAACGAGCCCGAAGCCCCTCGCAAGCTTAACCCCAACATTCCCGTTGGACTTGAGCAAATTGTTTTGCGCTCTATGCGCAAAAAGCCGGCATACCGTTATCATTCCGATGCAGAAATTATGCACGATTTAGAGCAGGTTCGCCGTGATCCTACCGTTACATTTAATTACGATGAGGTTAAATACGTAGACGATAGCCCCACAAGGTATGTAAGTCTTGGTTCAACCACAATTTCTTCAACTCCTGCAGGAATTCCCGTCTCAAAGCCCGCCGAGACCACCGATGCTGCTAAAAAAATCAGCATGCTTTACGGTGACGATCTTTACGGCGCTGCAGAGCAAAAGGCAGAGTATGAGGTGCTTACCAACAGTGCCGACGATGACGATTATGACGACGATCCTCCCAAAAAGAGCTCTATCGTTCCCATTCTTGCAGGTATTGCTACCGTTGTTGTTATTGCGTTGGCTATTATTTTGATTGTTGTTTTCAAAAACTTTAATAACACCGGCGATAATTCAGGTTCTGTTCGTTGCCCGCAGCTTGTTGGTTCAAGCTATGAAGAGTCAACCAATAAATACAAATCTATTAATATTATCATAAGCGGTTATGATTACAGCGACGAATATGCTTTTGGCGTTATTATGCACCAATCTGAAGAAGAGGGTAAATTCTTGCGCAAGAGTCGAGAGGTTAACGTTGTTGTAAGCTTAGGTAAAAAGACTAAAACCCTGCCCGATATTTATAAAATGAACGAAAACAATGCAACGGGTATTATAGAAGCGTTCGGACTTGAGTTTGTGCTTCAGTACGAATACAGTAACAATATTGAAAAGGGCACGGTTGTAAGAACTGAGCCCAAGCGCGGCTCACCGGTTGATGAAGATACAAAGGTTACCATCATCGTCAGCAAAGGTAAACAACCCGTTATGGTTGAAATGCCCGAAATTGTTGGTGTTTCCCGTCAAGACGCTGAAAAGCTTCTTAAGAGTAAGGGCCTTAAGTTGGGTAAAGTATCTTCTGTTGATAGCTTGATGCCCGAAGGATACGTAGTTGAGCAAAAAATCGAAAAGGGAACAAGTGTAGAGGTGAATACCGCTGTTGACGTGCTTTTGAGCACAGGTAAACCTCCTGTTAATTCGACCTACAGCGTAACCTTTACAGTTACAGTGCCTACCAATACTGAGGTAACCGGCAATATTTATCGATTGTCTGCTACTCTTGCGGGCGTAACTCAATCTCACATAGTTGATAAGTCGGCAGATGACTATCAAGAGCAATACACCTTCAGCTTTTCTACTACCCAAGAAAGCGGTACTATTATAGTTAATGTTGACGGTACCCGTTATCAAGAGTGGTATTATGAACGTGATTATGAACCCAAACTGTCAAAGCAGTACTCTTTAAATTATGATGAGAACTAAAAACGGAATTATTGTAAAAGCACTGTCGGGATTTTATTACGTTGATGACGGTGAACAAATTTATGAATCACGTGCTCGCGGTATAATGAGAAAAAATGGCGTTACCCCCTTAGTTGGGGATAACGCCGTACTTCAGTTGGAGTCGGGCTCTGCCGTGCTTGATAAAATTGTCGACAGAAAGAACATGATGGTTCGTCCTCCCGTAGCAAACGTTGATAAACTTTACATTATATCTTCGCACACCGACCCTTCACCTAACACGGTTATAATCGATAAGCTTATAGGCCAATGTGAAATTAAAGGAATTGAGCCGATAATTGTTTTTAACAAATGCGATATGGGCAGTTTTGATGAGTATGTTGAAATATATTCATCGGCCGGCTTTGAGGTTCACGTTGTTTCTTGTGTTACCGGTGAGGGTATTGATGAATTAAAGGCCTCTTTTGGCTCGGGTATCAGTGTTCTTACGGGTAACTCCGGTGTTGGTAAAAGCAGTCTTATTAACAAAATGTTTGAAGGCTACGAGCTAAAAACAGGAGAGATTAGTAAAAAGCTCGGTCGCGGTCGTCATACAACTCGCCATTGTGAGCTTTATGCCAATGGAAGCGGTGGATATATCGTTGATACTCCCGGGTTTGCAACGGTTGAATCAGAGCGTGTAACCAAGGATAAGGTTGCTTTGTTTTTTAGAGAATTTGCAGATTTTACTGACGAGTGCCGCTTTACCTCGTGCGCACATATTTGTGAAAAAGGGTGCGCTGTTATTAATGCTGTAAATTGCGGTAAAATAAGCAAAAGCCGCCATGATAGCTATTGCGAAATTTATAAAGATTGTGCTTCTATAAATGAATGGGAGATAAAGTGATGAAAGCCGTTCTTTTTTCAGGTGCAGATATATTCGATTATTCTATTGCAAAAGAATATGCCCTTTCTGCAGATTTGATAGTTTGCGCCGATTCAGGAGTGCGCCACGCCGAGGCGCTTGGACTTTTGCCTGATATTTGGGTGGGGGATTTGGATTCAACCGACAAAAACCATAGCTGTAAGCAATTTGTTCGCCTTCCCGTTGAAAAGGACGATACCGATACAATGTCAGCCGCACGCATTTTAGTTGAACGCAACGTGCATTCCGTTAATCTGTTTGGTTGCATCGGTACACGGTTAGATCATACCTATGCAAATTTATTCGTGCTTAAATTCCTTTTAGATAATAATATCGACGCTCAGATAATTGATGAGCATAATACTGTTAAATTGTTTTCTGAAGGCAAGCATATTATTAATGCAAAGCAGGGCTGTTTTATGTCTTTGCTGCCTTTTGGCGGAGATGCTTTTATTTCAAAACTTGACGGCGCAAAATATCCTATCGATAATTGTTTGTTTAAAGTAAACTTTCCCATTGGTGTAAGCAATGAAATTGTTGATAGCAGCTGCGAGCTTGTTATTGATAGTGGTGTTGTTGCCTTATTTTTAAGTCGCGATTAACATTTTTTAACCCTTTTGCGTAAACTGTTAGCAGACAGAGCACGAGGGTGGTGGGCGTATGCGTAAGAATTGTCGATGCAACGGATATGGCACAGGTGCGTTGCTGGCTGTTTATGCGCTTGGTTTGGTTTCTTCTTATATTTTACCCGCAGCCGCTATAATTGTTATTCTTGCCATCGGCTTGCTTATTCTCGGCGCTGGTCGAATTAAATTTTAGCGAGGGGTATTTTATGAAGGTAGTTGTTGTTAAGAGCCCTAAGGTTTTAAGCGGTATTTTAAGAGCTATTTTTAAAATTAAAAAAGAATATTAATTATTACATAAATCCGGCTGAGCCGGATTTTTTTATTCATATATTTTTGTACCCCATAATATATTTTATTATGAACGATGTATAAAGGAGTGCATAATATATGGAGTGCAGATTTACAACTCAATCGATTAAGGTTAATAAGACCCTGTATCGACAAGCGGTTGAACATCCCTATGACGCCGAGGTGATTTTGCCTGACTATTATCCCGATATTCACCGCATATTAAAGTGCAGAGTTGTCGCAAAAATAGCGCAGCGCAATTTTGAAAACGGGCGAATAAATGTTGACGGGGTAATTTGCCTTAATCTTATATATTCCGATAGAGATTGTGGTATAAGAAGCTTTGAAATGCAAACCCCATTTTCTAAAACCGTAGATTGCAGCGTTTTTGTAAGTAACGGCTTTGTTGAAGCAGAGTGCAGAGCCGATTATTGTAACTGCAAAGCTATAAACGAACGTCAGATAGACGTGCATGCGGCAATATCGGTAATGTTGGCGCTAATATCTTGTGAAGAGGTGCAGGTGCTGGCAGATATTGATGCACCACACGTGCAAAGCAGACGCTCGGTATCTCCTGCATCAAGCCCGTTTGACAGATGTGAAAAGTATCTGCTTATTAATGATGAGGTTTCTTTGCCCGACAGATGCCCTGCAATTAGAAATATATTGCGCCACGATTTAAACGTTGTAATAAATGAAAAGCGTATAGTAGGCAATAAGGTGGTTGTAAAGGGTGAAATAATTATGGACGTTTTATATTTTGGGGAGGAAACTACAGATTGCGAAAGATTTTATGATACAATTTCGTTTAATCAAGTGCTTGAATTGCCAAATATTAACGAGTCGTGCACCTGTTCCGTAAAAGGGGAGGTAATCAGCGCTGAGCTAATGCCTCGTACGGGTATGAGTGGCGATATGCGCGTTGTTAGCACCTCGGTTAAGCTGCTGCTGTGTGCAACTGCTTTTTGCGAATTGGATATTCCGTATATAACCGATGCTTATTCAACAAAATATGATATGCGGTTTGAATATAACGACGTATGCTTTGAGAAGGTAGCATATTCTTTGAACGAAAATTTTAAGCTAAAGCTTTTTGCCGATATACCTTTTTCCGATGAAATGCGGGTTGTTGACGTTTGGTGTGTTCCTCAGCTTAAAAATACTGCCAGAGGTGAACAGGGTGCATATATTGATGGCAATTTGTTGCTTTGTATGATTGTTAAAGATAAGCAAGGTGAGCCGTCTTACTACGAGAGAGTGTTTGATTTTGAAAAAAGCTTTGAGATGACTTTGCCAGACAAGGTTGATTTTAACTGTACTGTTTCGCCTGCAGGATGTGCTTATAATCCCGCTGAAAACGGACTGGGTATTTCAGTTGAGTTTAATGTTTTGCTTGATGTAATTGAGCAAAACCAATGCAAGGTTATATCTTCGGCAGAACTTGGTGATGAGCATCAACGCCATTGTTTACCGTCGTCGGTTGTTGTTTATTTTGCTCAAGACGGTGAGTCGGTATGGAGTATAGCACAGCATTATCACACTTCTGTTGATGCTATTGTGTTTACTAACGGATTGAAATCAGACGTTATCAACGGAAGTGTAACTTTGGTTATTCCATCTGCATAATTGTTGTTGAAAAAAGCAAATAGAGTGATATAATATAAATGAGTTAAATGTTGGAGGTTTTTAAATGAAAGTAACGGTTTGGAATGAGTTTAGGCACGAAAAGCACAACGATGATGTTAAGGCGATCTATCCCTCAGGCATACACTCGTGTATTGCAGACTTTTTAAAAGCAGCCGGGCATGAGGTTACAACCGCCACTCTTGATGAAGAAGAACACGGCTTAACTCAAGAGGTTATTGATAACACCGACGTTCTTATTTGGTGGGGCCATATGCATCACGGTGAGGTTTCGGATGCTATTGTTAAACGCGTTACTGATGCAGTGCTTAAGGGTATGGGAATGATTTTTCTTCATTCTGCACACCATAGCAAACCTTTTAAGGCGTTAATGGGCACTACATGCAATCTTTCTTGGCGTGAAAACGGCGATTTTGAGCGTGTTTGGGTTGTTGATCCCTCTCATCCCATTACAAAGGGAATAGACCGTTATTTTGAGCTTCCTCACGAAGAAACCTATGCCGAGCAGTTTGATATTCCTGCGCCTGAAAGACTAGTTTTTGTCGGTTGGTATGAAGGCGGCGAGGTGTTCCGCTCCGGCTGTTGCTATACGCGCGGCTTGGGTAACATCTTCTATTTCCAGCCCGGCCACGAAACCTTCCCCACATTCCATAACCCTGAAGTTCAAACTGTTATTAAAAATGCTGTTGAATGGGCTGCGCCTGTAAGAAGAATTGATGAACTTGTTTGCCCGATGGTTGAAAAACCCGTAAGGTACGTATAATTAAAATCCCTGCTGATAACAGCAGGGATTTGTTGTTTTATTGTTGTGTTATTTTGTTTATTGTCTTTTTAATTTGCGGCAGACCGAATAGAATAACTGAAGCAACTATTGTTATTATCAGTTCGGGCAGCATATATGATCCGTTATAGGTTAACGAGTATATCCACGTTTCTGTTTCTGCAAACTGTCCAAATAAAAATACGCCTGAAATGAAGTGGCATAAAAATCGCAGGGATAATGACATACCAATTCCCACAACAATGCCTGTTAACCCTTTTTTTGCAAACGTTCCCGATAAGCCGAGAACAGTAAAAGCAAAAACATAATCAAGCATTATTGCACCAATTAGTATAAAAGGTGTTAATCCCCATGCAAACAAGCCGTCAATTGTTATGCCAAACATAAGCTGAATTAAAGAATAAACAAAGCTGGAGCATAATCCCCATCTTATTCCGTAGCATATGCTTATCATTGCCACAGGAAGCATACTTAACAAGGTGATGCTGCCGCCGTGAATATTTATGGGTAACGATATTTTTACTAAGCTTAATACTGTTGAAAGGGCAATAAATATTGCGCTTATTGTTAAACGTCGTATTTTAAATTTGTTCATAATATAAACATCCTTTCCGACAAAAAACCGCCCGGAATAGCCCGGCGGGAAACAATACCAGCGCCCAAATATTGTTCCTACGGCGGCATTTTTCCAATCAGGTCAAAGGGTCTATGTCGAAAACGACAAATCTCAGCCGGTTCAATTACCAGCACCCCTATTTTTTTGTCAACGTTATTATAGCAATCCTCTTTTAATTTGTCAATACTGATTTTTGTAATATAAAAGGTTGCACGGGCATATTTTGTATAAATGATTGCAAAACGATGGAGGAACAGCGTATGATTGGTGCAAATATATATCGTGATATCGCCACAAGAACCAATGGTGATATTTATATTGGTGTTGTGGGTCCGGTAAGAACAGGCAAATCTACTTTTATTAAACGGTTTATGGACGTTATGGTTTTGCCAAATATAACCGATGCTGTAATGAAGGAAAGGGCAAACGACGAGTTGCCGCAATCTGCTTCGGGGCGCACGATAATGACAACCGAACCAAAGTTTATACCCGAAGATGCTGTTGAATTAGAAATGAACGACGGATGCAAAATGTCTGTAAGAATGATTGATTGTGTTGGATATATTGTTCCATCGTCTATAGGTTATATAGAAGGTGATAGACCAAGGATGGTTAAAACACCTTGGTTTGAGCAACCGATTCCCTTTAATATGGCGGCAGAAATAGGAACTCAAAAGGTTATAAACGAGCACTCTACCATCGGCTTGGTTATAACCACCGACGGAAGCATAGGCGAAATATCGCGAGAAGATTATATAGAGGCAGAAGAAAGGGTAATAACAGAATTAAAACAAATTAATAAGCCCTTTGTAGTGCTTATTAACACTGTAAATCCTGATTCCGAAGAGGTTCACGCTTTGGCAGAAGCATTAAGTGAAAAATATGAAACCTCAGTTAAGCCCGTCGATTGCTCTGTCCTTGATGAGGGAAAAATTAAAGAATTAATGGGCGATATACTTAAAGATTTTCCGATTAGAGAAATTGAGATTAAACTGCCTAATTGGTTGGCTGCGCTGCCTCTTGAGCATTGGCTGAGAAAATCAATAATAGATTCAATTAAAGGGTCGGTTATTGGATTGAATAAAATTAAAGAAATTAAAAATCTTATCAAGCATTTAAGCGTGGCCGAAAACATAGCTAGTGCAGATATTGAATGTGTGGATCTGGGCACGGGTGATGCAAAAATTATAGTAAAATTAAACGATGAAATGTTCTATAAAATTATTTCAGAGCAAACGGGAGTAAAAATAAGCAGCGAGCAAGATTTAATGACCACGCTGACCGAGCTGTCGGTAATGGCTAAAGAGTATCGCAGGGTAAAAGACGCTTTGAATGAGGTTGAAGCCACCGGCTACGGAATAGTAATGCCGCAAATTGAGGAGCTTTCTTTAGAAGAACCAGAAATTGTGCACCAAGGTGGAAGATACGGCGTGCGGCTGCGTGCGTCTGCTCCGTCAATTCATATGATGAAGGCGAATATTAACACCGAGGTTTCCCCGATAGTCGGGTCTGAAAAACAATCTGAAGATCTTGTTATGTATTTGCTTAAAGAGTTTGAACAAGACCCGATTAAAATTTGGGATTCAAATATTTTTGGAAAGTCCTTGCACGAGCTTGTTAACGAGGGGCTGCATACTAAACTTGCAAGAATGCCCGGCGATGCACGAATGAAAATGCAAGAAACAATCGAACGTGTTATTAATGAGGGCTGCAGTGGACTTATTTGCATAATATTGTAACAAAAAAAAGAGTGGCAGGTTTAATGCCACTCTTTTAATTTTGTTAAATTTGTTGTTGCCTTTGTGAGCTTTTTGTGTAATAATAGATATGTTATAAAAATTTTGGAGCGAAAAGTATGGAAACTAAAAGAAGCAGTTTTACCGGAAAATTAGGTTTCGTTCTTGCAGCGGCAGGTTCAGCTGTAGGACTTGGCAATATTTGGCGATTCCCATATCTTGCCGCTAAGTATGGCGGCGGTATCTTTTTGCTTGTATATTTAATACTTGCAGTTACCTTCGGTTTTGCCCTTATGCTGGCAGAAATTGCAATAGGCAGAAAGACCGGCTTAAGCGTCGTTGGCGCGTATAAAAAGCTTAATAAGCGCTTTTCGTTTTTAGGTGTTTTAGCAGCAGCCGTTCCTATAATTATTTTGCCATATTACTGTGTTATCGGCGGTTGGGTTACAAAATATATGTATACCTTTGTTTCGGGTAATGCCGATGTTACTGTAACTGGTGAATATTTTGGCAGCTTTATTTCAAATGCTTCAGAGCCCTTCTTGTGGTTTGCTATTTTTTTGGGCGCAACTGCTCTTGTCGTTTTGCTTGGCGTTGATAAAGGTATAGAAAAAATAAGTAAGTTCATTATGCCTGTGCTTATTGCACTAACCTTGTTTATTGCAATCTATTCAATATGTCAACCCGGTGCAATGAAGGGTGTTGCATACTATTTCTATCCGGATTTTTCTAAGTTTTCTGTTAACACTGTTTTAGGTGCTATGGGTCAGTTGTTTTACTCAATGTCTATTGCAATGGGTATAATGATAACCTACGGCTCTTATATGAAGAAGGATGTAAATATAGAGTCCTCCGTTCATCAAATTGAGATATTTGATACCGGCATCGCTTTCCTTGCAGGACTTATGATTGTTCCCTCTGCTTACGTTTTCTATGGTGGTAAGGGAGACAAGATATCTGCCGGCCCCGGCCTTATGTTTGACACGTTGCCGAAGATTTTTGACAGAATGCCGGGCGGTGAGATTATTGGCGCATTGTTCTTCTTTATGGTTTTCTTTGCCGCTTTAACTTCGTCTATTTCATTGATGGAGACTGTTGTTTCTATATTCTGTGACAAATTCCATTGGGGCAGAAGGGTAACCTGCTTGTTTGTAATCGGCATTTGCATTTTGCTTGGCATACCTTCGTCATTGGGCAACGGCGTTTGGTCACACATTACTATTTTGGGAATGGATTTCTTAACATTCTTTGATTTTATTTGCAACAGCGTAATTATGCCCTTGGTTGCCTTGCTTACTTGTATTTTGGTTGGCTATATTCTTAAACCTAAATGTGTTATCGAAGAGGTTGAGCTTTCAGCCAAGTTTAAAAACAAGGCCTTGTTTACCTTTGTTATAAAGTATCTTGCTCCCATATGCATTGTTTTGATTTTAGTTTCATCTGTTTTGGATGGATTTGGAATTATAAATATTTAATTTTGCCACGTAGGCGCTGTATGTTCAGCGCCTATTAGCAGTTTTTAGAGGTT
>JAZQSG010000199.1:0-2233 GCA_045630025.1 Acutalibacteraceae bacterium | reverse complement strand
TTTATCCTTTTTGAAATGATTTTCCGCAAACCCGTTCCTGATAAATTTGAAGGATGGGTTCACGCATTTGGTTTTATACTGTTAATTTTATTGGCAGTTGTTATTTTGGTCAGTGACGTAATTAAACTATTCTAACGAAAGGGTAGTGAATTTAATGATTAACCGCAGAGCTTCCTTAAAATTTAATATTGGAAGTGTTGCTATCGGTGGCGATGCTCCCGTTAGCGTGCAATCAATGCTCAGCGCCCCCTCGTATGACCTTCAGGCAAACGTTGCACAAGCCAAGCGCCTTGAAAGTGCGGGGTGCGATATTATTCGTGTTGCAGTGCCGGATTTGGGTGCGGTTAATTTAATTGATGCATTGAAAAACGCGGTTTCAACCCCTATCGTTGCTGATATTCATTTTGATTACAAAATAGCGTTAGAGTGTGTTGCTGCAGGCGTTGATAAAATAAGAATTAACCCCGGCAACATTGGTGATGACAGCCGAGTTAAGGCGGTGGCAGATGCTTGCCGAGCAAAGAACATTCCTATCCGTATCGGTGTCAATTCCGGCTCGGTGGAAAAAGAGATTCTTGCCCGTTACGGCTCGCCCACACCGGAAGCGCTTGTAGAGAGTGGGCTTTATCACGCCTCGTTATTAGAAAAGTTTGATTTTAACGATATTGTGTTGTCTTTGAAATCATCAGATACAGCTACTACCTTTGCCGCTTATTCATTAGCGGCTCAAAACTGCAACTATCCTTTGCACCTTGGCGTTACCGAGGCGGGCACCAAGCGTATGGGTATAGTAAAATCAGCGGCTGCCATAGGCGGATTGCTTCTTAGCGGAATAGGCGATACCATAAGAATTTCACTTACAGACGACCCGGTTGAAGAGGTTGCTGCAGGCATAGATTTGCTTAAATCCGTGGGCTTAAAGGAACAGGGTATAACAATTGTGTCTTGCCCAACCTGCGGCCGCACAAGAATAGACCTTGTCGGCTTGGTTGACGAGGCGGAAAAACGCCTTGCAAACTGCAAAAAAAGGTTGAAGGTTGCTATAATGGGCTGCGTTGTTAACGGCCCCGGTGAAGCAAAAGAGGCCGATATAGGCATCGCAGGTGGCGATGGTTGCGGCGTTCTTATTAAAAAAGGACAAGTTATAAGAAAAATTCCCGAAGATAGATTGATAGATGAATTGATTGCGGAAATAGAGAGGATGTAAGTTTTGGAAGCAATACCTTTTTTACAAATGTTCGGCTTGCTTGCCGACAATAATATTCAACTTGGGATAGATGTTGAAAAGGTTTACATAACACATATTGATATTAATAAAGAAACCCGAAATCTTGATTTGGGATTGCATTATAAAACCCTTGTTAATTTTGACAGCCACAGAAGATTGCTTAAGTTTGTTTATGATACCCTTAAGCTTTCTCACATCAGATGCTCTGTGCATATGGATTCAGAGCTTTTTGGCCCCGAAAGTCTGCGTTTTATGCTCGATTATTTAATTTCGGGTACCGCCACACTTGCAGGCGTTTTTAACGAGTGCGAATTTAATATAACTGATGAAACGGTTGATATTAAGCTTAAGTATGGTGGCATTTCAAGTCGCGATAATATGAACGACAGAATATCTGCCGCAATATTTAAGGTTTTTGGGTTAAGAAGAAAGGTTGCCTTTTCAGGTGAGCTTTCGGCTGAAGAGGTTTATATTTCTCCCGACGTGCTTGAGCAATCCAAGCCCAAAGCCAAACCTGTGCATATAGATCCTCCCTCTGACGGGTTGCCTATTTATCTTGATACCGCATCGGTTGTTTGGTCAAAATTCGGCGGCGACAAAATAAGAAACAAGCCCATTCCGATAAAAGACGTTACCCCTGATATTGGCCGTTGCGTCGTTTGGGGCGAGGTTTTCTTTAAGGATATGAACCCCACCAAAAGAGGGGATAAGTTCCGCATTAATATATTCATCACCGACCAAACCAATTCCGTGCAGGTTAAAATGTACGTCGATAACGGTCAAGAAGGATGGGTAGAAGGCGTAGAAAACGGCAAATGCCTGTTGGTTTACGGCTCACTTATTAATGATAAATATGAAAACGAATATGTTTTCGATCCTCTTGTTATTGCCTTTGTTGATAAATATCAGCGAACCGACCGTGCAGAGCAAAAACGTGTTGAGCTGCATATGCATACCAAAATGTCACAAATGGACGGTATGACCGATGCATCAAAGCTGATTAAG
>JAZQSG010000198.1:0-5545 GCA_045630025.1 Acutalibacteraceae bacterium | reverse complement strand
ATATGTATATAACGATGTAAGCAGCTGCTATGGTTCAGGAATTATAATATCTCAAGATGGATATATTGCAACCTCCGACCACCTTTTTAAAAATCTGTTTTCACCTAAAATATTAGTCTATGATGAAGAAGGTGAATATTATAACGCCGCCTTTATTGGGGGCGACCAAAAATCAGATATAGCTGTAATAAAGATAGAAAAAACAGGGTTAAAATATTCAGAATTAAACAGAAACGTTGATACTACAATAGGGGAAAAGGTGTACGCTATTGGGTGCCCGATGAATAAAGCGTTATCGACATCTGTTACGTCGGGGATTTTATCGGGTAAAGACAGAAGATATTCGGATGAATTTGGTAAAAAATCGCTTAAATCATTACAAACCGACGCACCAATAAACCCCGGTTGCTCGGGCGGAGGACTGTTCAACTCACAAGGAATACTGATCGGTATGAATACGTCAAAGGTTGTTGACGAATCCTACGAGGGAATAGGATTTGCGATACCTGTTGATACCCTTAAAGATGTTGTCGCCTCAATAATTGAAACAGGAGTGGCTAAAAGCAGAGCACAGCTTGGTATAAACTATACGACCGTTGATTATGAAACCGCTCTTATGAATCGCCAAAACTGCGGTCTGCTTATAACCGGGGTGTTTGTTAATTCAAGCTTATACGGTATGGGTATAACACAAGGTGACACAATAGTTGCAATTAATGGAGAAAAAATAACAGGAGAGGAGGTTTATTTAGAAAAAATTGAAAATTTGAATCCCGGTGAAAGCGTCGATTTAACCTTCTCAACCCAACAATACAAAGAGTATAAATTAACTGCCGTTTTAATTGAAGAAAAATCTAAAACAAATTATATGGGATGAATAAAAAATATTTATTCGTTAAAAATATTAGTGCAAAGGAGGGATATAACAATGAAAAAACTTATTATTGCGCTGCTTTGTGTGATTATGTTGTTAAGCTTTGCATCATGCACAAAAGGCGGAAACATTGATGACCAATCATCTAACGGTGATGCAATGTCTACCATTGAATCTACTGTATCTTCAATTACCGATGATATGACGTCTGATCAGTCGAAAAACGACTCCTCATCTAATAATTCTTGATAATAAGCAGCAGTATACAAACATACTGCTGTGTATACATAAACAAAAAGTTGTAAAATCAAGACAATTTTATTAGTTTTTTGTCTATATAGACAAATAATTAAAATGTTAGTTAATTTTTTAACAAAGTCCTTGCAAAATTTATATATTTAGGTTAAAATAGTTTGTAACCAAAATATTGGAGGTAAATATCATGTCAGTTAAAGTTGCTATCAATGGTTTTGGCCGAATTGGCCGTCTCGCATTCAGACAGATGTTTGGTGCTGAAGGTTATGAGGTTGTTGCTATCAACGATCTTACCAGCCCTTCTATGCTTGCTCATCTTCTGAAGTATGACTCTGCTCAGGGTCGCTATGCTCTTGCTGATACCGTTTCTGCTAACGACGAAACCGGTACCATCACTGTAGATGGCAAGACCATCAAAATCTATGCTGAAAAGAATGCTGCCGACCTTCCTTGGGGCGAAATCGGTGTTGACGTAGTTCTCGAGTGCACCGGCTTCTACTGCTCAAAGGATAAGTCACAGGCACACATCGATGCAGGTGCTAAGAAGGTTGTTATTTCTGCTCCCGCAGGTAAAGATCTTCCCACCGTTGTATTTGGTGTAAACGAGGGTACCCTCACTGCTGATGACAAGATCATCTCTGCTGCATCTTGCACCACCAACTGCTTGGCTCCTATGGCTAAAGCTCTTAACGATTACGCTCCCATCGCCAGCGGTATCATGACCACCGTTCATGCTTTCACCGGTGACCAGATGGTTCTTGACGGTCCTCACCGCAAGGGTGACCTCCGTCGTGCACGCGCTGCAGCAGTTAACATTGTTCCCAACTCTACCGGCGCTGCTAAGGCAATAGGCCTTGTAATTCCCGAATTGAACGGCAAGCTCATCGGCTCTGCACAGCGTGTTCCTGTTCCCACAGGTTCTACCACCATTCTTGTTGCAGTAGTTAAGGGCAAGGATGTTACCGTTGACGGTATCAACGCCGCTATGAAGGCAGCTTCTTCTGCTTCCTTCGGCTACACCGAAGAGCAGCTCGTTTCTTCTGACGTTATCGGCATCACCTATGGTTCTTTGTTCGACGCAACTCAGACCATGGTAACCAAGATCGACGACGATACCTATCAGGTACAGGTTGTTTCTTGGTATGACAACGAGAACTCTTACACCAGCCAGATGGTTAGAACCATTAAGTACTTCGCTGAGCTGTAATAATAGTTCAAAACAAATTAGAGCAGGTATTTTTTACCTGCTCTTTTCTTTTTGACAAAATTCTTTCATTAGGTGTTGTATCATTAATTCGGTGATACAAATGACCATCTATATTGACGTTTTAATTATACTTAATGCATACGTAGATTATATTTTGTTATTTGCATGCGGTAAGTTATGTTCAATCAAAATTAAACACAGTCGCTTAATAATCGCCGCTTTGGTTGGAGGAGTAACAACCCTAACAATATTTCTTCCCGAAAGCAAATTTACAAGCATAATCTATACATTAATATCCTCATTATTAATATCCTTTTTATCTTTTGGCAAACGCCAAATTATTAAAACAACAGCTGTATTTTACATAACAGCGTGTATATATTCAGGTGCTGTAATGCTTATTTGGCAGCTATGCAACACCAATAAAATTATAATAAATAACAACGTAGTATATTTTGATATTTCGCCTTTTTTGTTAATAATAAGCACCATAGCTATTTATATCATAATTTCATTCTTTAAAAGATTTATATTTAAGAGCCACAACGAAACTAAATGCTCACTTATGGTTGAGTACAACAACGTGTCAATTAAGTTAAACTGTTTAATAGACAGCGGAAATTTACTTAAAGACAATATTACCAATAAGCCGATAATAATAATCAGCCACAAAAGCGCCAAAACGCTGTTAGGTGCAAATATTTTGAGTGCAGACGCCGTTTTATCGTTAAGAGGTTATCGAATTATACCAATCAAAACCGTAAGCGGAGAAAGCGTTTTAAACGCCTTTAAGCCGGATAGTATTTTTGCAGAAACAGAAACCAAACGAGTGCAAATAAACGGATTAATTGCCATAGGCAACACGGCAGAATCTAAAGGTTATCAGGCAACAATGGGTTTATATGCATTAACAGTAGGAGAGGATATTATTTATGCTTAATATTATAAAATCAATTATAACGCTGATTAAATCGAAACGAATATGTAAAGAAATTCATTATATAAACGGTACCGACGTTTTACCGCAGCCACTTGATAAAAGCGAAGAACAAGAGCTTTTAAATAGATATCAATACGGAGATAAATCCGTAAAGGATGCCTTAATTGTACATAATCTCAGACTAGTTGTATACATCGCAAGAAAATACGATGCCATAGGCGCTAATATTGAAGATTTAATATCAATTGGAACAATTGGATTAATTAAAGCAGTAAATACTTTTTGTCCCGATAAAAATATAAAACTTGCAACGTACGCTTCAAGGTGTATTGAAAATGAAATACTTATGTATTTAAGAAAAACGACACCTCTTAAATTAGAGGTGTCGATAGATGAACCGTTAAACGTTGATTGGGATGGAAACGAATTATTATTGTCTGATATTTTAGGCAGTGACGGCGACCTGGTAAACAAGGGGATAGAGCAACAAGATGAAATGATTACTCTACACAAGCTCGTTGATAAGCTTCATCCCAGAGAAAAATTAATAATGCAAATGAGGTTTGGCTTATCAGGTCAGAAAGAACACACCCAAAAAGAGGTTGCAGACAGATTAGGCATATCTCAATCGTATATATCCAGGTTAGAAAAAAGAATTATAGAGCGTTTAAAGAAAGAACTTGAAAAAGCGTAAAATTAACCGATTAAGTCTTTCATAGAATATAATCCGGCGGGCTTTCCGGCCATAAATACAGCAGCTTTAACAGCACCGTTAGCAAAAATACTTTTTGATCTTGCAGAGTGTGAAATTGAAACAATCTCATCATTACCTGCAAACATTACAGTGTGTTCACCAACAATAGTGCCGCCGCGAATAGAATGAACACCAATTTCTTTATCGTCACGCTTTTGACGTACTGAATGGCGATCATACACATAATAATAGCCGTCATCACACAAAGATTCTTTAATAGCTTGAGAGATCATAACGGCAGTACCGCTGGGCGCATCAATCTTTTGGTTGTGATGCGCTTCGATAATCTCAATATCAAAATTATCAGCCAAAATACAAGATGCCTTCTTGGCCAATTCTATAAGCAAGTTAATGCCTAATGACATATTAAAGCTGAAAAATATTGGCAATTTTAAAGCTGCAACTTTAATTTGTTGGGTTTGTTCATCGGTATAGCCGGTGGTGGATAATACTAAAGCGGTGCCGGTTTTTTCAGCATATGAAATCAAAGAATTCAAGGTGGAGGGATGGCTAAAATCGACCACAACATCCGCATCGGTTTCAACCTTGTCTATGCTGTCAAAAACAGGATAGCTAGTGCTCTGGGTATTAATATCAACACCTGCAACAATTTCACAGTCGTCACGCTGATTTACAAGTTCGGTAATAACCTTACCCATTTTACCGTTACAACCGCTTAAAATAATTCTTGTCATATATAAATCACATCCTATTTGTTCTAAAAAACGGCGGGCATAAGACCCGCCGTTAAGTTTTATATAAGGCCAACCTTTGCCATTTCAGCTTTAAGATTAGCAATAGCAGCGTCGCCCATTCTTACAAGGGGAAGTCTGCATTCGCCAACGTCAAAGCCCATAATATTCATTGCTTCTTTAACGGGGATGGGGTTGACGTCGCTAAACAATGCTGCAATAAGATTTACATACTTGATTTGCAGGTCACGTGCGGCAGCAACGTTTCCGTCAAAATAATTGTAGCACATATCGTGAACAACCTTAGGTGCAATGTTAGACAAAACAGAGATAACACCCGAACCACCCAAAGACAAGCAGGGAAGAACCTCGTCATCGTTACCTGAGTAAATATCAATCTTATCACCGCAAGCAGCCATGGTTTTTGCCATCATGCTCAAATCTGCATTGGCTTCTTTAATACCAACAATGTTTTTATGATCGGCAAGAACAGCGTATGTTTCGGTTTTAAAAGCAGTGCCGGTGCGTGATGGAACGTTGTAAAGAATGATGGGAACGTTAACACTATCGGCAACCTTAGTAAAGTGAGCAACAAGGCCTGCTTGTGATGTTTTGTTGTAATAGGGAGTAACCATCAACAAACCGTCAACACCCAAAAGCTCTGCCTCTTTAGAAAGCTCAATAGCAAATGCAGTATCGTTACTGCCTGTGCCTGCGATAACGGGAACACGTCCTGCAGTGTGTTTTACAGTTTCTTTAATAACGTCTACATGCTCTTCAGCAGTAAGAGTAGCAGATTCACCGGTTGTGCCGCAAGCAATAA
>JAZQSG010000197.1:0-4772 GCA_045630025.1 Acutalibacteraceae bacterium | reverse complement strand
GCAATGTTTTTGGGCTACCCCTCCATACAGGCCTTTCACTCAAACGTGCCGGGCTCGGTGTTTGATTTTTACAAGTTTGTTGGTATAGACAGAGGCGTGGCCACCCGTCCCGAGGCCTCCGATTACGCTATAAGGGGTCTGCTGTCGGTAAGGTATCTTATCGATTACGTGGGCAATGCCGACACCAACAATTTTGATTCAAGCTGCTATGATGCTATGCCCGGCTTTACCTACCTTGAAACGCAAAACGATTTTAAGGTATATAAAAACGAGTGCTTCGTGCCCTACGGCTTTACCTATGATTATTGCATAACTGAAGAGACGGTAAACAGCTTTTTCAGCGCATCCAAAGCGCAGGTAATGCTTAAGGCGATGGTGCTCAGCGATGCGCAAATTCAGCGCCATTCCGATATTTTGGTGCAGGTTAAAGATTACGATACCGTGCCCGGCTTTGATGAGTACGGTCACTCTGCCTATTTAAGCGACTGCAAAAAGCTGCAGCAAAACGTGGTCAGCGACCCCCTTAAGATTGATAATCGCGGCTTTACCAGCAAGGTTAATATGCGCCGCGAAAATCTTGTTTTCTACGCCGTGCCCTACGAGCGTGGATGGAGCGTAACCATAGACGGCAAGCCGGCTCAGATAGAGCGGGTTAACGTGGGCTTTATGGCCGTGCGAGTGCCCGAGGGCGAGCATACCCTTCGCTTTGATTACACCACCCCCGGCCTTTTAGCCGGCGTTGCGGTGTCAATTTTGTCGGCGGCAGCTCTGGCAGCGTATCTGCTTATTTACAACCGTATGCGCGGGCTTAATCCTCAAAAGCACGTGGTAGAAAACGTAGAGCGCAAGGCCCTTGAAAAAGAGTGGGCAAAGCAAGATGCAGCCCTTGCTGCAGAGTGCGATGCCGAAACCCTGCAAGCCACCGAGGATATAGATTTAACCAAAAAAATATGGATGACAATAAAGGGTTGGTTTAAGAAAAAACCAACCCCCGCAAACGACCAACCAAATAACGATAACTAACAAAAAAGCATAGTGGCAAAACCACTATGCTTTTTTAGTTTTCTTTTTAAATTCAAGCTGTGATACCACAACGCCTGCAAACATTACGGCGCAGCCCGCATATCCCCAGGGGCCCAATCCTGCATAATCGGTTTGCCCCAAAATGATAATGTAAAACAGCATTTCACCAACGGCGCTGAATATGCTTTCGGTTGAAAGCACTATGGCGGCAAAGGTTGGGTCGGCATTGCGTTGCCCCACCGATTGCAGGGTGTACGCCACGCCCACCGACAGTATACCGCCGTAAAGTATCGACAGCCCCGCATCGCTTATTTGACCCACCATAGCAGACCACGAGGTGATTTCGGTAAACAGTGCCACCACCCAGCTTAACAGCGAGCACACGGTAAATTGTACCGCCGAAAATTTAAGAGAGCTAAGGTCGGCAATAACCGAATCGATATAAATTATGTGCAGCGCCCAAAATATTGCGCTTATAAAGAGCAATCCCGTGCCCACCCATTCAAAGGCGGCGGCAGGCACCGAGCGCTTAATAAACTCCACTATTACGCCAACGCTTTCGCTGGTTTCACCCGACGAGTTGGTGGCAGAGCCCATAATGCACAGCATAAACAGACCCGACAGAGCAAGCCCTGCACCCATCCAAATATTTACGCTGCTTTTTCTTTTCAAAAACAAAAAACCGATAACGGGCACAAGCACGGTATAAAGTCCCGTCAAAAAGCCCGCCTTGCCCGCGCTTGTGGTGATAATAAGCCCAATTTGCTGCAAGGATGCGGCGGTAAACAGCAAAGCGCCTGCACCCAAGCCCTTTTTAACGTGGGTGGCAAGGTCGGCCTGCTTTTTGCCTCGGTCAAATATAAGTATAACGGGTATAAGAGACGTGGCGCCCAGCAAAAAGCGCACGCCGTTATAGGTAAATCCGCCTATTTTGCTAACCGAATCAAGCTGAGCCACAAAGGCAAAGCCCCAAATCATAGCGGTCAGCAGCATCAAAGCGGTAGATTTAATCTGCTTGCTCATTCTGTTAATCCTCAATTTCACCTAGGCAGCAGGTGTCCTTTGCTTCGGTAATTTTTACCCGTGTAATTTTGCCCTGCAGGTTGCAGGGGGATTTTACACCTACTTGGGTATAGTTGGGGGTGTAGCCCCACCAATAGCCATCCTCGTTTTGCTCAAACAAAACGGGACAAACAAGCCCCACCTGGGTTTGTAAAAACTGCCTTTCGCTTTGGGCGGCGGCCTCAATCATAATGCGAGATCGCTCTTGCTTTATTGCGTTTGGCAGATGCCCCTTCATACGGTCGGCAGGGGTGCCCTTGCGCCGCGAATAGGCAAAAACGTGGCTTCTTGCAAAGCCGATTTTTTTCAAAAACTCTACCGAGCAGGTAAATTCCTTATCCGTTTCACCTGCAAAGCCCACCATTATATCGGTGGTTATCGAGCAGTTGCTGAAAGCGGCTCTTATTCGGTTAACCAAATCGGCGTAAAAGGCGGTGTCATACCGTCTGTTCATACGGTGCAGGGTAGCGTCACAGCCCGACTGCAAGGCCAAGTGAAATTGGGGACACAGTTTTTTTTGCGCCGCCAGTCGGGTCAGCATTTGGTCGGTGAAAAGGTCGGGCTCCAAAGAGCCAAGTCGCACCCGCTCCACCCCCTCGGCGTCTGCAGCGGCATCTACCGCATCGCACAAATTAAGCCCTAAATCCTTGCCGTAGGTGGAAAGGTTTATGCCCACCAGCACAATTTCTTTGTGGCCGTTGGCGGCTAATCTTTCTACCTCTGCTTTTATTTGGTCGGGAGCTTTTGATCGCACGTATCCTCTTGCAGAGGGAATAATGCAATAGGTGCAAAATCGTTCGCACCCATCCTGGATTTTTATGTATGCCCTGGTGCGCTCGGGGAATCGGTCAATGGTGGGGGTGCAGAATTGGTCACCCTTTTGGTGGGGGATTATTTCTACTACCCGTTGCTGTGTTGCAAAAAAATGCTCCACCGCCTGCAAAAGACGGTGGTTTGAGCCGTTGCCCAATATTACGTCTGCCTCGTTAATGGAAAGCGCATCCTCTTTTAACGCTTGCGGCAAGCACCCCGTCAGCACAATGGCGGCAGAGGGGTTGCAGCGCTTAAGGCGTCTTACCGTTTGACGGGTTTTGCGGTCGCTTTCGCCCGTTACGGTGCAAGAATTAATAACCGCAACGTCTGCAAATTCGCTGCCTTCAACAACCTGATGCCCTGCATCGGTTACGGCTTTTTGCATAACGCTTGTCTCGTATTGGTTGACCTTGCAACCTAAAGTGAAAAAATAAAACTTCATATTTTGTACCTACATATCATCAATAAGGTGCATAACTCTGTTGGCGCGGTGCATATGAACGTTGTTGGCAAGGCCAATGCTTATAAAGGTGGTCATAACCGAGGTGCCGCCTGCGCTGAAAAGGGGCAGGGTAACACCAACAACGGGAAGCACCGAAATACACATACCGATGTTAAGAATAGATTGGGCGGCAAGCATACCGAATATGCCCGTGCAGATGATGTTGCCCGGCTTATCCTTGGCGCGGTGGGCAATAACAAGCAACCTTACGCATATGGCGCCAAGCAGCAAAATAATAACAAGCAAACCAAACATGCCCAGCTCTTCACCTGCCGAGGCAAAAATAAAGTCGTTGTAGCCCTTGGGCAGCTGGTTGCTCTGCACGATTTCGCCCTTCATATATCCTTGACCCCAAAATCCGCCGTTGGCAAGAGCCAAACGGGCGCGCCATTGCTGCCAGCCCGACCCGTAAAGGTCGGCCTCGGGGTTAAACAAAATTAAAAAGCGTTCCTTTTGCATATCGTCCATAATGCCAAACCACAAAATAGGCAAGCAGGCGGCCACCAATCCGAAAAAGATGGCAAAATAGCGCAGCTTAACCCCGGCCGCAAACATCATGGATATAAACATAACGGCAAGCACAAGGGCGGTGCCGTCGTCACCTTGAAAGTGTATAAACAAAACGGGAATAGCGCCGTGAACACAAAGCAAAAACAGATTTTTAAAGGTGTTGATTTTTGACTCAACCGCACCCACGTGCTTGGCAAAGGTTATAACAAAGGCAATTTTAAGCAGCTCGCTGGGCTGAAAAGACATATTGCCGGGCAATCTCAACCACGCCTTATCGTCGGTACCTACGGGAGCGTATCCGAAAAAGAAGGTAAGCCCAACCAAAAATACGGCTATGCCTGCCCAAAGGGGCCAAAGCTTTAACAGTCGTTCGTAGGGGGCAATTTTAGAAACGATGACGGCCAATATCAAACCGATGCCCGTGCCCAACAGATGAACCATAAAGAAACGGGTGCTGCCCGTAAACCTGGTTGCAGATAAAATTATAAAGGCGCCGTAAAAGGCGGCAAACAGGCAGGTTGAAAGCAAAAACTTGTCTGTTTCGCGAATAAAATCAGCAAAGCGGCTCCACAATCTTGACAATGACCGACACCTCCTTTAAAATAGTTTATACGGTAATTATAAATTATTCTTTAAATAAGTGCAAGTCAATACTTTAAATTAGTTTGAAAATATGTTATAATAGCCAAAGTATTTAAGTTGAAGGGGTAGGTTTTGGTCCCCTTCTTATTTGGAGTTGAGCCCCATGAGCGTTTTTACCACACAAAGCACAGCTGAAACAGAGGCGCTGGCAGAAAAAATAGGCAAAGCAATAACCCCTTGCGTAATCGCTATGACGGGTGATTTAGGTGCGGGCAAAACC
>JAZQSG010000196.1:0-4499 GCA_045630025.1 Acutalibacteraceae bacterium | reverse complement strand
TCAATAGCGTCAGGTCTGGTTGAAACTCTGATTCCTGTAATAACACCGGTTTCAACGTATTTAAAGGCGGCAGATAAAAGCGTAATCATATATTCATTATTGATAGCTGTAAAACTGCCGCCAAAAAAAGCGATTTCGGTGTTGCCTTTATCATATCCTGCCGAGTTAACAGCGGTTTTTACCGCGTTGTCAACATCATCAACGGTTGGTTGATCAATATGTGACGTTATTGCAAACTGATTGCAAAAACTGCACGTATTTGGGCATCCGTTATGGGGCACAAAAATAGATATATTAGCCATTTAATTCGCCCATTAAACGTAGCGCTTCTTTTGCTGCCAACTGTTCGGCTTTTTTCTTTGAACGAGCAGAGCCGCTGCCGATGACGTTACTGTTAAGCATAATATTAACCTCAAAGCGCTTATCGTGGTCGGGACCGCTTTCACCAACAAGTCTGTACTCAAGCACTTCTTCAGGGTTTTGCTGAATAATCTCTTGAAGCATAGTTTTATAATCTTCAAAAGCTCCGCCGTGATTATCGGCCAGCTCGCGACCAACAAAGTTCATAACAAACTTACTTGCCGCTTCCATACCGCCGTCAAGATAAATAGCTGCTATTAATGCTTCAAAAGCATCAGCAAGAATAGATGGTCTGCTATCGCCACCGGTTAATCTTTCACCCTTACCAAGCAAAAGATGCTCGCCAAGGTTAATTTCTTTAGCAAAAGAACATAAAGAGTTTTCGCAAACAAGTGATGCTCTTATTTTTGTAAGCTCGCCTTCGGGAAGGTTTTTATAATCTCTGAATATGCTGTCGGATACTATAATCGACAACACGGCGTCACCCAAAAACTCCAAACGCTCGTTTGAACCTTCAGAATCTTTATTTTCATTAGCGTATGATGAGTGGGTCATTGCACGCTTAAGCAGTTGAATGTCTTTAAATTTATAGCCGATAACTACCTGAAAATCATTCATTGGCAGTTACCTCCTTTTTAGATGAAATATCAACAGAAATCTTATCAATCGACTTGCTGTTAGCGAAGGTTGCGGCTTGTAAGATTGCGTTTTTAAAAGCAGAACATTTTGAGCTGCCGTGAGCTTTGATTACCGGTTTTGTAACACCCATTAACGGTGCTCCGCCTTGCTCATTGTAATCAAGCTTTGTTTTAAACTCTTTAAGGCCCGGCTTAAGAACAAGATAGCAAAGCTTGGTAAGTATATTTTTAGTAAAGGCACGCTTAAGGTTGGTCATAAGCGCCGCAACGGTGCCTTCGCAGGTTTTAAGTAATATGTTTCCGCTGAAGCCGTCGGTTACTAAAACGTCACAAACACCGTCAAGTACGTCTCTTGCTTCAACGTTTCCAATAAAGTTTACGTCGGCATTTTTAAGCATTTCATAGGTTTGAAGCTGAAGTTCGCCGCCCTTTGTTTCTTCTGCACCAACGTTAAGCAAAGCAACGCGAGGATTTTCAACGCCCATACCTTTCATATAGTGATAGCCCATAATGCCAAATTGAACCAGCATTTCGGGGCGACACTCTACGTTAGCGCCGCTATCAATAAGCATTACGCCCTTGCCGTCATCAGTAGGAAGAATAGGTGCAAGAGCAGCTCTTTTGGCACCTTTAATACGCTTAACGATGAAGGTTGCACCAACAACAAGTGCACCGGTGCTGCCTGCAGAAACGAACGCATCACCCTCACCCATTGAAAGTGCTTTTAAACCAACAGCCATAGAAGAATCCTTCTTAGACTTAATAACAACGTCAGCGTGGTCTTCCATTTCAACAACTGTATCGGCATTTAAAACCGACATCTTGTTCATTGATATATTATTTTCTTGGGCACATTTTAAAATTTCGGATTCTTTACCACACAAAAGGATCTCTATATCGCTGCACTTAATTGCTTCAGCACATCCTCTCATAACCTCAAGAGGTGCATGATCTCCACCGAATGCATCTACAATGATTTTCATAAATTATGCCTCCTTAATATTTTTATCGAACCACTCTAAAGATCGGGCAGATAATTTACCATAACGCTCTTTTTTATCTCTTATTACCTCGCTCAACGGAGGCAAAACGCCAAAATTAGCACCCATTGGCTGAAAATTTGAAATGTATGGGTCTGTAATATATTTGATTGACGCCCCCATCATAGTGAAATCGGGCAAATCAATTGGTTCAAAACCATTAATACATCTAATCACGTTTTCTGCAGTTACAATTCCGCACATTGCAGATTCTGTATAACCTTCAACACCACAAATTTGACCAGCAAAGAATATATTTGGATGATCTTTTAGCGACAAATCTTTAGATAAGACTCGTGGTGAATCTATAAAGGTATTTCTGTGCATAACGCCATATCTGAAAAATTCAGCGTTTTTCAAAGCAGGTATCATTGAAAAAACACGTTTTTGCTCTGAAAATTTAAGGTTAGTTTGAAATCCAACCAAATTATACATAGTTCCGGCAGCATTTTCGCGCCTTAACTGAAGGTTTGCCCAAGGTCTGTGGCCTGTGTTTGGATCTACCAAACCAACCGGCTTCATAGGGCCAAAACGTATTGTATCGTGACCTCGTTCAGCCATTAACTCAATTGGCATACAACCCTCATATAACTTGCCATCTTTTTCAAAGCTTTTTAATTCAATTCGTTCAGCACTTACTAGCTGTTCATAAAACAAATCGTACTGCTCTTTATTCATTGGACAGTTGATATAATCATCGCCGCCCCTTTCGTATCGGGAGGCCATAAACGCGCAACTCATATCAATACTATCTGCAGAAACTATCGGCGCAGCAGCATCATAAAAATTCAGCATTCCGCCGCATAATGAAGAAATTTGCTCTGCTAAAGCGCTGTCGGTAAGCGGACCCGTTGCAATAATAGTAATAACATCGCTGTTAGGATCAACGGTTTCAACAACCTCGTTGCAAATTTTAATATTGCTGAAGGATTTAATTTTATTTGTTATATAATCGCTGAAAATATCTCTGTCAACAGCAAGAGCACCGCCTGCAGCAACGCCCGATACAGCAGCTGCATCCATACAAATTGAGGAAAATCTGCGCATTTCCTCTTTTAAAAGTCCTGCAGATGATTCTATGCGAGCCGCTTTAAGTGAATTGGAGCATACCAATTCTGCAAAGCTATCGGAATGATGTGCAGCTGATTTTTTAATAGGTTTCATTTCATACAGCTCTACATCAATTCCATGATTTGCAAGTCTATATGCCGCTTCACAGCCGGCTAATCCTGCTCCAATCACTCTAACAGTCACAATTACTCCTCTGCTTTCTTACGAGTCTTTCTCTCAATCTTCTTCTCAAATTCACAACCGTCAGCAAGGCATTTTAAAATACCGCCTCTTGCTTTGAAAAGAGTTTTGCCACAGGTTGGGCACAACTCAGATGTGGGCTCATCCCAGGTCATAAACTTACATTCTGCATTATCACAGCCAAAGTATTTATAACCCTTTGCAGATTTTTTCTGCAAAATTTTAGAATTACATTTGGGACAAAGTCCTTTAGTTTCAACGGTAATCGGCTTTGTGTGCTTGCATTCAGGATAACCTGGGCAAGCCAAAAATTTTCCAAATCGGCCGTTTTTAATTACCATTTTTCTTCCGCACAAGTCACAAATTACGTCGGTTTCTTCTTCAGGCACTTTAATTTTAACACCGTTCATTGCATCTTCTGCAGACGCCAAGGTCTTGCTAAAGCCGCCGTAAAAGCCTGAAATCATATCAACCCATTTGATTTTGCCTAACTCAATACTGTCAAGATCTTTTTCCATATCGGCAGTAAAACGAATATCAACAATTTCTTTAAAGTGCTGCTCCATCTGCTCGGTAACTATTTCGCCAAGCGGAGTCGGAACCAAGCTCTTTTTATCCATTTTAACATATTCATGAGCTAAAATTGTGCTTATGATTGTTGCAAAAGTGCTGGGTCTACCAATATTTTTTTCTTCAAGCAGTTTGATAAGACTTGCTTCAGTATATCTTGCGGGAGGTTGAGTAAAATGCTGATTGGGTTTAACGTCAACAAGACTTAAAACATCCCCCACTTTTAAAGGCGGCAAAGTCTTTTGAGTTTCTTCTTCAGTATCGGTAGATTCTTCATATACAGCGGTAAAACCATCAAATTTAACCGAGTAACCCGATGCTTTGAATATATACTTACCGCAAGCAACGTCTACGTTCACGGTGTTGTGAACACAGGGTGCCATTAAACCCGCAATAAAACGAGACCAAATCAAATCATAAAGCTTATATTGTTCTGCAGTAAGGTCGCCCTTTACTTTTTCAGGAGTCAACTCAGGCATTGTGGGTCGTATAGCTTCGTGAGCATCCTGAGCGCTTGCTTTTGATTTATAGTAAACGGGTTTTGCAGGCAAATATTCTTTACCAAATCGGTTTACAATGTATTGCTCACCTGCGCGTCTTGCCTCTTCAGAAATTCTTAAAGAGTCTGTACGCATATAGG
>JAZQSG010000195.1:0-19602 GCA_045630025.1 Acutalibacteraceae bacterium | reverse complement strand
TGCCGTTTACCTTTATGCTTCCGCTGCCCCCTGTGCACAGAAACAGACGGTTGTCGAGCCCCACCGCACCATCCCAACCGGGCAGATAGGCCTGCACTCTTGAAAGTCGCACAAAGGGCTGTACATCGGCCAATAACATTTTGTCACCTCGAAGGTTTATTTTTTACAAATGATTGTTGATTTTTTATATGTAGTATATATGATTTTAAGTTTAAAATCAAGTAAAACATTCTAAAAGTTAAGAAGGAAAAAAGTATGTTTGAAAACATTACATTAGAGATGAGCTTAAAGCCCTTTAAGCAAACAGACGACACCTATATTCAACAAAAGTGCGCTCAAATATTTGAGCAATGGAGACCGCTTTTAAAGGATAGAGAATGTATTTCTATCATGCTATGGGTAGGTGACGGAAGCGAGTTGCTTGATTATGCCGGAAATTTGGATGAAACTTTTGAATGGGCGCGCTTTTTGGGAATGGCAAATAATCCTACTCTTAATGAAAACGAACCTCTTGAAACATCTATCCACATAAAAAAGCAAGATTATATGCCTAATCCGCCCACAATGACTTACGGTATACTTAAAAAAATAATTTCTTCATTAAAAGAAGAAGGCCTTAAGCATTTCCCTAATGCTAAAATCCGTGTTGGAGAGACGCTTGATATTGGTCCTGAGTTTGCAATTTCTGATTTCAAATATAACCGACATACCGAAATTTGCATAGGGTCAACTGTGGGAGATGATAAACAAGTTCACAAGTTGATAGATGCAACCAAGATGCTGCACGCTGACAACCGTTGCTATGCCGCTTACCCCGAAGGAATACCTGAGGGAACTTTGTTTGGGACATTTCTTGGCAAACAATCTCAGGTTTTTTTGAAGGATATGGGTTTTGATTATCTGTGGCTTTCAAACGGATTAGGATTCAGTTCTGACCCTTGGCGTACGATAGGAAAAATTTTTGACGGAGAAAAATATTATCCTGAAAAGATTGTAGAAATAAAACAAAAAGTTTTCAACTTCTGGAAATCATTCAGAAACGAGTGTACTTTTCCCCTTGAAACAAGAGGCACAAATAATTCGGTAGGTATTGATTATGCAAGTGACGGAGTACCTCTTTATGACATTTATACTGCAGATCTTGATATTACCGCACCACCCAACTCTCCTTGGGCTGCATTGAATGATAACTTCGGCTTGGAAATTATGGGGCATATGACACGTATTTGCGAACTTCCAAGCAAAAAGTTCCCGTTCAGATTCTATATTCACGACCCATGGTGGATAAATTCACCTTGGTATGACCGATATGACGGTTCACCCTGTGATATATATTTGCCGATGGCAATATCCCGCTTGAATGCAGATGGAAAGGTTGAGTCAGCAAACTCGTTCAATATACTCTCTATAGACAACTCTTACGGTAATATGCCGGATGCCTGCATTAACGAGCCCGTTCCCCATATACTTAAGGCCGAGAAAGATGCGGCTGATGAGCCTGCCCCGTTGGTATGGGTATATCCTATGAGAGAGTATACTACTACGCAAGCTCCTGAAGTTATAAAAGAAATGTATTTGTCAGACAGTTATATTTGCAGTGCCATCAACGACGGCTTACCCCTTTGTTGTGTTGTTTCTACCGATAACTTTATTAAGCACAGCTCTGACGTTTATCAAAAGAGCATATTGATATCCCCTGTTCCAGAAAATCCCGAAATTCTTAACCAGCTGGTTTCTTTTGCAAATAAAGGCATCGTTACCGTTATGTATGGAACCAACGATAAGTTACAAACGGTGCAGGATTTTGACGGATTGATAAAGCTTGACGTGGAAAAACAAGAGGACAGCATCAGAGAAACCGTATCACAATTAGGTTATCACATTTCATTCACAAAGAAAGAGCAAGATACAAAGCCCCCAACAATGTGCATTTTAAGACGTGATAACGGGTTGTTCTTCTCAATATACAATTGCAACACCACAACCCAAACTCATCTGAAATTCCCCTTAGGCGCGCCGGTATTATGCGGAACAGAAAGTGAAATGATTGATGGAAAAGCAACCTATCATTTCAGCCGCGGCGAACATAGGGAATGCAGAATCTTCGTTGAACAAAATAACGGTGTTATTTCTTGCAGAGAAGCACCGCCTATCAACGTTAGATATAGACGCGCTATACACATAACCGGCTTGAAGGATGCAACAATACGTCTTTTTACGGAAAAGGGATGCGAATGTGCTGTATCAACAATAAATACCGATTATACTCCTGAGTTTGATTCTCGCTTTAAGCTTGTTAATGATGCGGTCAATGGTAATTATATGATAGGCGAGCATATTAGCGGTGATATTTATTTCTTAATAGGACGAAAAAAATAACAGCTACAAAAAAATCTCCCGTTCGGTTGAACGGGAGATTTTCCTTATTCTTCTTCGGGTTGGTTCCAGTTGTGCCATACGCTTTGAACGTCGTCATTCTCTTCAAGCATTTCAAGCAGACGGTTCATCTTGAACAAGGCCTCTTCATCGGTGAGGTCGTTGGTCATATTGGGCACGTACTCTGCCTCGGCAGAAACAAAGGTGTATCCTTTTTCTGAAAGGGCGGCGCTTACGGCATCTACCGAGTTGGGGTCGGTAATAATTTCGTATGAATCTTCATTTACGTTGAAATCGTCGGCACCTGCTTCAAGTGCGTCCTCCATAACGGTGTCTTCATCAAGACCCTCGCCATCGATAAGGATAATACCCTTGCGCTCAAACATAAACATAACGGAACCGCTTTGGCCCAGGTTGCCGCCGTTTTTATCAAAATAGTGGCGCATTTCGCCTGCGGTACGGTTGCGGTTATCGGTAAGGGTTTCAACGATAACGGCAATGCCTGCGGGGCCGTAGCCCTCGTAGATTATTTCTTCGTAATCGCTTGAATCTTCATTCGATACCTTTTTAAGCATACGGTCGATGTTATCGTTAGGCACGTTGTTTGCCTTTGCCTTGGCAATTATATCGCGCAATTTGCCGTTAACGTTGGGGTCGGGGCCGCCTGCCTTAACAGCCATTGCAAGCTCGCGGCCTATACGGGTGAAGATTTTGGCCTTTTGAGCATCGGTTTTTTCTTTTTTGCGTTTAATGTTGTTCCACTTGGAATGTCCTGACATAAAGAGTCACCTTTTTCTGATTTTAATCTTATTAACCTATGTATTATACCAAAGCGAAGCCCATAATGCAAGTGTTTAATAGGTGTTTTTTTGCACGTCTGCCTATTTGCGACAAATTTGTCGTTTAGGACAAGCTATAATATGCCTATCATGTTAGGCGGTGATATTATGAAAGAGGTTATAAAAGACGCTAAAACTAAAAAACAAACGGCATTTGGTGAGCTGAAGGCGGGTAATCTTTTGGGCTATACCCTTATTGGTGCGGTTGGGTTTATGCTGGCGCGAACAGCTCTTTTTGGACAAAGCGTACCCTTTGGAATAGGATTTTGCGCGGGTTTAAACGGGGCTTACTCTTTTGCTGCCGCCGTGGGTGCGGCAATTGGTTACTTTTTTCCTATCACCAATATGGGCGGATTTGGATACGTTGCCGCCGCCTTGGCTGTGCTTGCCGTTAGATTTTTGCTTTTGGGCAGGTTTGAGGGGCGGCGCAAGCATATATTTTCTGCTTTATTGGCCTTATCGGGTTGCCTGGTTGCCGTGCTGCCTACGATAATTGCCTCTTTTTCGGTAGAGCTGTTGACGGTAAAAGCAGCAGAATGCATTATAAGCGGATGCACCGCAGCTGCAGTAAGCATCGCCCGTGGATACTTTAAAAGCCCAAAAGCGGCTGCTCTGCCCCTTCAGGACAGCTTGTGCATTACCCTGGTGGCGGGTCTGATTTTGGCGGCTTTGGGCTGGATAGAAATTGGCGGAATCGGTCTATCCTCCATAGTGGCAGGCATTCTTATTTTATGTGCCGCAACGGGCGGTCAGGGCTCTGCGGGAGTTTGTGTGGGCGCTGTATTAGGGTTTGTTTTGTGCATAACCGGCAGGGCTGAGCCGTGGATTCCGGCCGCATTGGTTTTAAGCGGATTAACGGCAGGTCTTTGCTCCAGGGTTGGTTATTGGGCAGGGGCAATTTGCTACTCTTGCTCGTCAATAATTTATACCTTAATCAGCGGAAGCGCAGACCGCGGCTTTATATTTGAAGGGATATTTGCCGCCCTTATTTTTGTTTTTTTGCCCAAGGAAATAAGATGCAAGGTGTCGCTTATTTTTGCCCCTGCCGCAGAACTGCCTCGACTTGACGGCTTGAAAAAATCGGTATCGATGCGCTTAAGCTTTGCTTCAAAGGCGCTGTGTGACGTATCAGACACGGTAGAATGCGTTGCCAAACGGTTGGATGAAATTGATAATCCCCCTTTGGAAAAGGTTATCACATCCCTTGAACAATCGGTATGCAAGGGGTGCTCTATGCGATGCTATTGTTGGGAGGAAAGACGCGAACACACTGTATCTGCAATAGTTTCTGCCCTTCAAGACGGCAAAAAAACGGGGCTGACTGAATGCGGAAGAAAATCGGAGCTTATGCAATCGGCCCACCACAAATACAGCGAGTTTTTAAGTCGCAACCAAGCCGCCAACCGAATAAGAGAAATAAGAGAGGCCCTATCTGACCAATTTTCGGGGGTTGCCGATCTTTTGGCAGAGGTGGCCGATGAATTTGAAAGAGAAAGAGTGTTTGACCACAAAGCCGCAGAAAACATTGAAGCCGCTCTTCGATCGGTTGACATAATACCGTCTGACGTGGGGTGCTGCCTGGATAAATACGGGCGCATGACGGTAGAAATTAAGGTGCAAAGCGGAAACAAAGCCAGGTTTAACAAAATGACCATTCTTACCGAGGTGGAGAAGGCCTGCGGAAGAGATTTTGACCCCCCTTCAATATATTCATCCGACCGTGGTACCCTTATTACCCTGGCACAAAAAGCGCGTCTTACCGCCGACGTAGGGCTTGCAAGCATTCCCAGCGCCGAGGGCAGACTGTGCGGTGATACTGCATCGGTATTTTGCGACGGCAGAGGGCACAGCATTATGATGATAAGCGACGGAATGGGCACGGGAGGCCGTGCGGCGGTTGACTCTGCCATGGTTACGGGGCTTATGGAAAGAATGATAAAGGCGGGGTTTGGCTATGACAGCGCGCTGAAAATCGTCAACTCTGCCCTGCTTTTCAAATCGGCTGACGAATCCTTGGCAACCTTGGATATATGCTCGGTAGACCTTTTTACAGGGCGCACAGAGCTGTTTAAGGCAGGGGCTTGTCCTACCGTTGTTATAAGGTCGGGGCAAGTAGGGGTAGCGGAGTGCACCTCTTTCCCTGCGGGTATACTGCGGCAGGTAGCTTTTGACCGTGCTGCCGTTAACCTTTCAAAGGGTGACGTAGCCGTTATTTTTTCAGATGGAGTTGATTCTCAGGTTAACAAATGGGTTATTGACGAGCTGAAAGCTTTTGACCCCGACGGCTCGGCACAGCAGTTGGCCGAAAAGCTGTGCGATTGTGCCAGACGGCGCAGAAACGACGGTTACGAGGATGACGTAACCGTTGCGGTAACCGTTATTAAATAGCCAAAAACTCCGCTCGTTTGGAGCGGAGTTTTTAGGTAGCAACGAAAGACAATACAAGCTATGTATTGGCTTCCGTCTTGTCAGTCAGTTAGCAGCAGCAATCGTTGTTGCAACCGTTGCAGCCACATCCGCAACCACCGTTAGCAGTGGAAACACCGGAGTTGCCACAGCAGCAGAACAATATGATGATGAGGATGATAATCCAGCTGCAGTTTCCGCCGAAGCCGTTACACATTACGCGCTACCCCCTTTCCGAGCAACCGTGAGCTTTATTAGCTCTGTTGCTCTTCGATATCATTCTATGATTGGCTTTAAAATTGGTTACGAAAAGGTTGCTTTTGTTTATATCGGATTGTTGTAAAAATTAAAGAAAAATCAAGATATTACGAGATATTTTGGATTTTTGGCTAATTTTTACCCTTTTTAAAACGTTTTTTGACTTTTATTGACTTTGACTTTGTTTGACTTTTGCTCTAAAATGGTATTAGTCAAAGAAAGTCAAAGGAGGAGCGCAATGCTTATCAGTGATCTTATTGCCAAAAGAATTTTAGAGCTTTTAGAATGCTCTGAGGACGGAATGACCGAAATTCAAAGAAACACCTTTGCCGAAAATATCGGTTGTGTTCCCAGCCAAATAAACTACGTTATATCTTCCCGCTTTACCCCCGAAAAGGGTTATATTGTAGAAAGCAAACGAGGGGGCGGCGGATACATCCGCATAACCGAGGTTCGCACCGGCTCGGTGCCTGCGCTGATGCACATTATAAACTCTATCGGTGACAGTATGGATATGCGCACACAACGCATTATAGTAGAAAACCTTGTTTTTCGCGAGCTGTTAAGCCCCAAAGCCGCCGCAATTATGAACGCCGCAATATCTGATTCTGCTTTGCGCCAGGTGGAGCCGATTAACCGCGACAAGGTTAGAGCATCTGTTTTTAAGCACATGCTTATGACTCAGGTTTAACTTAAGGAGGTAACAAGCTATGTTATGTGATAAATGCGGTCAAAAAACTGCAACAACCCATATTAAAACCAGCATCAACGGAATTGTTGAGGTTCATCATCTTTGCGCCGAGTGTGCCAAAGAGCATTCGGGCGGCAGCAGCATTATGCTTGACAGCTTAATCGGCTCCTTTTTTGGTGACAGCTTAAAAAGCAACCCCGTCACCGATAACCGCCGCCGTTGCGAGGGCTGCGGCCTTTGCTTTGACGATATATCTCGATTGGGCAAGGTTGGCTGCGACAAGTGCTACGACACATTTTTAGAGCAGCTGCTGCCATCGTTACAAAGAATGCACGGCCGCTCACGCCATGCAGGCAAAATTCCCAACAGAATTGCACCTGCAGTAACCACCGAAGATAAAATATCCGCCCTTTCAGACGAAATGCAAAGGGCGGTAGACGCGCAAAACTTTGAACTGGCCGCCAAACTGCGCGACCAAATAAAAGAGCTTAAAAAGGAGGGTGACGGTAATGAATAAGTGGTATACCTCTTGCGGCAACAGTGCCGATACGGTAATAAGCACTCGCATTCGTCTTGCCCGAAATATCGCCGGGCTCCCCTTCCCCTCTCACATGAATGCTCAACAAATAGCCCAGGTTAATCAGATGGTTAAACAAGCTATTATATTCGACGAACAGTCGGCAAAAGCTTATAAATACGTTGAGATGGAAACTCTGCCCGAAATTACCGTTATGTCTATGGTGGAGCGCCACATCATAAGCCCCGAATTTGCCAAAAAGCGCAGCGGCAAGGCCCTTATTTTGTCTGATGACGAGTCGGTAAGCATTATGCTTTGCGAAGAGGACCATATCCGCATTCAAGTGATGTGTGCAGGGCTTGCCCTTGACGAGGCCTATGCCGAAGCCGACCGCATAGACGACCTTTTGGGTGAAAAAATAAACTATGCCTTTAACGAGCGGTTGGGATACCTGACCGAGTGCCCCACCAATTTGGGAACGGGGTTAAGAGCATCACTTATGCTTCATTTGCCCGCCCTTGAAATGGCAGGTGCGGTTAACCGCCTTGCCGCCACGGTAAGCAAGATAGGGCTTACTATAAGAGGTACCTACGGTGAGGGCTCAAAGGCCACCGCCGCCATGTATCAGCTTTCAAACCAGGTTACCTTGGGTATTTCGGAAAAGGCAGCTATTGAAAACCTTAAATCCATTGCCACACAGGCCATTGCTCAAGAAAACAGCGCAAGAGCAAGTATGGATTCCCTTGCCCTTGAAGACAGCGCCTATCGCGCTTTGGGCACGCTTAAATATGCCCGTGTGCTGTCGGGCAACGAATTTATGAAGCTTATATCACGGGTCCGTTTGGGCGTTGCTATGGGCGTTGTTAAAGATATTCCCCTTGAAAAAATTGAGGAGCTTATCATTGATGCAGGCGCCGCCACTCTGCAAGCCAATGCAGGGCAACCTATGGACACTCAGGAAAGGGACCTGCTGCGAGCAAAAATCATTCGCGAAAGGTTGTAAGTTATATGTACAAATTTAACGGTTTTACCGAAAAAGCCAACAAAGCCCTTAATTTAGCCATTGAATCTGCTCAGGATTTTGGCCACACCTATATTGGCAGCGAGCATCTGCTTATTGGCATTATGAAAGAGGGCAGCGGTGCAGCCGCTCAAATTCTTGCAGCAAAAAGTATCACCGACGAGCAAATTGAAGAAGCGCTTGCCGCTACGGTTGGGGTGGGTGAAAAAACCAAGCTATCCCCCGCTCAGTTTACCCCCCCTGCCAAGCGAATAATAGAAATGTCTATTGCCGCCGCAAAAAGCAGAGGCATATCCTTTGTAGGCACCGAGCAGCTGCTGTTAGCCATCCTTGAAGAGGGCGACAATTACGCCGTAAGATTTATCAGCGAGTTGGGTGGCGATTGCACCGCCATTCTTAACGAAGCCATTAAGGCGTCGGGCAGCAACGGCAACGCCAAAGAGGGCGCGCCCGCCAAAGAAAAGAAGGGCACCGAAAGCACACCCACCCTTGATAAGTTTGGGCGCGACCTTTCAAAAGAGGCAGAAGCAGGCAAGCTTGACCCCGTTATTGGCCGTGAAGAAGAAATTGAAAGAATTATTCAGGTTTTATGCCGCCGCACAAAAAACAATCCTTGCCTTATAGGTGAGCCGGGTGTGGGAAAAACGGCAGTTATTGAGGGCCTTGCCATAAAAATCACCGAGGGCGAAGTGCCCGAGCTGCTTAAAGACAAGCGAGTGGTTGCCCTTGATTTAACGGGAATGGTTGCCGGCACAAAATATCGCGGTGACTTTGAAGAAAGAATCAAAGCAGCTATTGACGAGGTTAAAAAAGCAGGCAACGTAATTTTGTTTATTGACGAGGTGCATACCATTGTGGGCGCCGGCTCATCAGAGGGTTCTACCGATGCCGCAAATATGCTTAAGCCCCAGCTGGCACGGGGAGAATTTCAGGTTATAGGCGCCACCACCCTTGACGAATACCGCAAACACATTGAAAAGGATGCGGCGCTTGAAAGACGTTTTCAGCCAATTACCGTTGGTGAGCCCAACGAGGACGATGCCATTTTAATACTTAAGGGCTTGCGCGACCGTTACGAGGCCCACCACAAGGTAAGAATTACCGACCAAGCAGTTGTGGCGGCCGTTAAGCTTTCAAGCCGTTATATCAGCGACAGATATTTGCCCGATAAGGCCATTGACCTGATTGACGAGGCCTGCTCACGGGTGCGGCTCAGCAACCTTACCCCATCCACAGACATTAAAGAGCTTGAAGAAAAAATTAAGCAGCTTGAGGATGAAAAAGCGGCGGCAATTAAAGCCCAAAGCTTTGAGCTTGCCGCTGAATTAAGAGATAAGGAATTGAAGCTTAAAGAGGAGCTTGCTCAGCTTAAATCAAAATGGCAAGAGCAAAACGAGCACGCTTCGGGCGAAGTAAGCGAAGAGGATATTGCCCAAATCGTATCGGGCTGGACGGGTGTGCCCGTGGCTCAGCTGACCGAAGAGGAGGGCGCCCGTTTGCTGCGCCTTGAAAACGAATTGCATCAGCGTGTTGTTGGTCAGCAAGAGGCGGTAACCGCAGTGGCAAAGGCCATTCGCAGAGGTCGTGTAGGGCTAAAGGACCCCAAGCGACCCATCGGCTCGTTTATCTTTTTGGGTCCCACCGGTGTGGGCAAGACCGAGCTTTGCCGCGCCCTTGCCGAAGCAATGTTTGGCAACGAAAACGCCATGATAAAACTGGATATGTCGGAATATATGGAAAAGCACACAGTATCTCGATTAGTGGGCTCCCCTCCCGGCTACGTGGGTTATGACGAGGGCGGTCAGCTGACCGAAAAGGTAAGGCGCAAGCCCTATTCGGTGGTGCTGTTTGACGAGATTGAAAAGGCCCATCCCGACGTTTTTAATATGCTGCTGCAGATTTTAGAGGACGGTGTGCTGACCGATTCACAAGGCAGACAGATAAACTTTAAAAACACCGTTATAATTATGACCAGTAACGTGGGCGCGCGAATGATAACCGACAACAAGCAATCGGTTGGCTTTGGTTTATCAAGCGCAGAGGGCGACGTTAAACCCCGAATTATGGAGGAGCTTAAGCGCACCTTTAAGCCAGAGTTTCTTAACCGAATTGACGACATCATAGTCTTTAGCAAGCTTAGCAAGGATGAAATCGGCGAGATTGCTTCAAAGATGCTTGACCTGCTTAAAACAAGGTTGGCCGATATGGGCATTGCCGCAGAATTTACCCAAGGAGCAGTTGACGCCATTGCTGATGCGGGCTTTGACGCTGTGTATGGTGCCCGTCCTTTGCGCAGGGCCATTCAGAACAAGATTGAGGATGCTCTCAGCGAGCAGATTCTTGAAGGCAAGATTAAATCGGGCGACAGCATTAGTTGCGATTATGCAGACGGACGGTTTGTATTTGAAAAGGTATAAAATTAAAACCCCTCTCGTTCGGGTGAACGGGAGGGGTTTGCTTTTTATTAATTATTTTGCTGCTACGATAGCGGCGGTATCACGGGCAATCATAAGCTCTTCCTCGGTGGGTACAACGTAAACCTTAACCTTAGAATCAGCAGTTGAAATCTCGCCCTCGGCACCGTGGATGGTGCTTGCGTTAAGGGCGGCGTCAACCTTAAGACCCATATACTCAAGACTCTTGCAAACGTCGCGACGGATATCTTCGTTATTTTCGCCGATACCACCGGTGAAGGCGATAGCGTCAACGCCGTTCATTGCTGCAACGTAAGAGCCAACAACCTTGATAATCTGATAGGTCTGCATATCCTTGGCAAGGCGTGCACCCTCGTGACCGTTATTGGCGGCATCAACAATATCGCGGTTGTCGCTAGTGAGCTCGGAAACGCCAAGCACACCTGACTTTTTATTAAGAATGTTAGACATCTCGTCGGGAGAGATGTTGTCTTTCTTCATAATATAAAGCACGGCAGAGGGGTCAATTGCGCCTGAGCGGGTGCCCATCATAAAGCCGTCAAGGGGAGTAAGGCCCATACTGGTATCGAAGCACTTACCGTCTTTAACTGCGGTGATTGAGCATCCATTGCCAAGGTGGCAGGTAATAACCTTGCTGCCCTGGGCAGGAACGCCCATAAGTTCGATAGTGCGGCCGCTTACATAGCGGTGTGAGGTGCCGTGTGCGCCGTATTTGCGAACCTGATAGTCGCGATAATACTTCATAGGAATGCCGAACATATAGCTTTCGGGGGGCATGGTTGAATGGAAAGAGGTGTCGAAAACGGCAACCTGGGGAAGCTCGTCACCAAAGCACTTGCGGCAAGCACGAATGCCCAAAACGTGGGCAGGGTTGTGCAAGGGAGCAAGCTCACCAAGCTCATCAATATCGTTGATTGCCTTTTCATCAAGCAGGCAAGACTCTTTAAATATAGCGCCGCCTTGAACGATGCGGTGACCAACGGCATCAATCTCATCAAGGGACTTGATAACACCGTATTCTTCACCGGTCATTGCGCTCATAAATGCATCGAATGCTTCGGCATGGGTGGGCATTGCAATATCTGCCTCGTAGGTTCTGCCATCAGCAGTTTTGTGCTTGATGTGGCCTGCGGGAGTGCCATCGGCATTTTTGGTGGTAATGCGGTCGCAAAGACCTTTTGCCATTACCTTTTCACCATCCATATCAATAAGCTGATACTTAAGGGATGAGCTGCCGGCGTTAACTACCAAAATTTTCATAATTTTCATCCGTCCTTTAAATAATTATTGCATACCGCGCCCGTTTGTAGTAAAATGAGCGTGGAGTAATATTAACTATAATATAATAAATCATATTGCTCTATTTTTCAATAGTTTTTTAACCAAAGAGGTGAGGTATTTGCAAATTTGTGCCATTATAGCAGAGTATAATCCCTTTCACAGCGGCCACAAGTATATGATTGACCGTGTACGTGAAGCAGGTGGCACCCACGTTGTTGCCGTTATGAGCGGCAGCTTTGTTCAGCGAGGCGACGTGGCTTTGTGCGACAAATACTCTCGCACCCGTATGGCTATTGCAGGCGGTGCCGATTTGGTTATTGAATTGCCCGTCACCTTTGCCGCCGCCACCGCCCAGCGCTTTGCTCACGGTGCGGTATCTATAATCAAGGCGTTGGGCTGTGTAGACACCCTGGCCTTTGGGTCGGAGTGCGGCAACGCCAAGCTGCTTGACAAAATTGCCGACGCTTTGGACAAGCCCGACGTTATTGAAAAAATGCGCGCTAACCTGGCGCTAGGTATGAGCTTTGCTTCTGCCCGTCAATCGGCACTTGAAATGTGCGGATACGAGGGTAACGTGCTGCAAAACGCCAACGATACCCTTGCCGTTTGCTATATTGACGAAATATACCGACAAAACGCCTGCCTTGAAAGAATGGCGATCAAGCGCAAGGGCGTAGCTCACGACGGCGGAATTGCAGAAGATTTTGCCAGCGCATCTGCAATCCGAGCCCTTGTTGCCGACAGAGAAAGCTTTTATAAATATATGCCGCCGACCGCTGCCGACATACTGCAAGAGCAAATTGATTTGGGTCATTGCCCCAGAATGCTGTCACGCCTTGACAGGGCTTTTATGGCTCGACTTCGCAGTATGAGCTTGGAAGATATAGCCAACCTGCCCGACATAAGCGAAGGGCTTGAAAATAAAATTTACTCGGCAGTAAGAGAAAACGGCTCTATTTTTGACGTTGCCGACGCCGTAAAATCAAAAAGATACACCCACGCAAGAATAAGACGCATTTTGTTATCTGCCCTGCTTGGCATTGACAAGCAAAGCTATGCTCTTGAGCCCCAATATATCAGGGTGCTGGGCTTTAACGAAAAGGGGCGCGAGATTTTATCAGCCGCAAAGCCCTCGCTGCCTATCATAGCCAGAGCAAAGGATGCCGCCGCTCTTTCGGGTAAGGCAAAGCAAATGCTTGACCTGCAATCAGCGGCAGACGGAATTGCCGCCTTGGCCGCTCATCGCCCTCTTCCCCATCCCGACGACGTGGAAGTTGTAATTATTAAGTGATTAAAATTGGAGGTAAATATATTATGTCTGTTAAATGCAAAATTATTGAAAATTATGAGGTTTACGGCAAGTGCGTTGAAATAAGCAACGGCACCGTAAAAACAATCGTTACCGCAGATATTGGCCCCCGTATTCTTTTTTACGGCTTTTGCGAGGGTGAAAACGTACTTCACGAGGATCACTCATTAGCCCCCAACTGGGTTGGCAAGGCATGGGATGAATATTATTATGAGGGCGCCAAGGCATATATCTATGGCGGTCACCGAATTTGGGTAACGCCCGAGGGTGCGCCCGAAACCTATTATCCCGACAACGAGCCCCTTGAGGTTGAAATCACCGACAAGGGCGCTATATTTACCGCTCCCCCGCAGATTAAAAACGACATTCAGGTTTCTATCGAAATTCGTATGGCTGACAGTGGCGCAAATATGGAGGTTTATAACCGAGTTAAAAACGTAGGCGCCGCCGACAAGGAGTTTGCCGTTTGGACCATTTCTGTTATGCAGCACGGCGGTCTTGAAATCTTCCCCCAAAACACCAACGATACCGGTTATCTGCACAACCGCGTTATTTCTTTGTGGTCATACACCAACCCCAACGATTACCGCTTCTACAACGGTAAAAAGTATATGACCGTTAAGCAGGACCCCGCTGCACCCTGTGCATTTAAGATGGGCACCAACAACCGCAGCGGTGCGGCCGTTTACTGTGCAAAGGAAACCGTATTTATTAAAACCCGCGAGGTTGACCACGACGGACTTACCTATCCCGACGGCGGCGTATCATTTGAGACCTACACCGCATCCGGCGTGCTTGAGCTTGAGATGATGGATGCAGTTAAGACCGTAGCACCCGGTGTAACCAGCGAGTTTAAAGAAAATTGGAGTCTTAAAGCTAACCCCGGCACTCCCGATGCCCGTGACGACGGCGAATTGGACGCTTTCTGGAAAAAGATAATGGGTTAATAAAAGCAATAAAAAAACCGCTCATCGATTGATGAGCGGTTTTAATTTTAATTATTCCTCAAAATAGGTCATTGCCATCAATTCGTCGTCAATAGCGGCGATTTGAGTTTGCATAATGTTGTAGGAGTGGAGACCGCACTTGTGAGCGATGCCATTTTCCTCCATAACCTTTTTGAGCTGATCGTTTGCCTTGTAAAGTGCATCCAATGCCTCGCGAACGTTGAAACGACCGGGAGAGGTGGGTGCGGGGGGCCAACGAGCGTCTGAAACGTAAGCGGTAGTGATGCTCTTAAGAACAGCGTTCATACCCTTATCGTCCCAAATATCCTTGCCCAAATCCTTTGCAACTGCCTTGAGTGCATCGTACATTGCGCGGCAAACAGGGTCAAGAATACGAGAATAGGGGGTGTTTGCCCATGCACGTGAGGTGCCGCCGTGCCATGCACAGCCATTCTCGATCTTATCGAAGTCGTCGATTTCAACGGCTTCGTACTTTTCAACTGCCATAGAGGGAGTGAGGAACTCAAAGCCCATATCCTTAGCAGAAGCAAGAATCTGCTCAAAGCGGTCAACGCTGGCGGGTTCAGACTCGAAGAAACGGGCCTGACCGAACTGCTTAACATAGAAGTAAGCGGTGGTGCCAACATACTCTGCATCCTCTGCGTAAGGCATAAGGAAGCCGCCCTTGTCGGCAATGCGTGCCTGCCACTTGCCCATAACCTCACGAACCTCCTCGATGGTTACGGGGTTAGGACGGTTGCCCTCGGTTGCGCCCATAAGATACCACAGCATGATGTTGCACATCATATCGCTGCGGAGGATAACCTTAAGGCCGTTGGGCAATACGCCGGGATGGGTATATTTTGCAAGCAATGAAGGATCGTTTGCAATGATATCTTCAAGCTTGAAAAGCTCGTTCTTGTTAGAGTGGCCGCGAACGTCGAAACGCAAACCGGTCTTTTCTCTTACACCCTCAACAGAGGACAAGAAATAGCTGTCGGCATCGGCAATAAGAATTTCAAAGCCGGCCTTTTTGTAAATTTCGGGAATGTAGGAAGCCCATGAGCACTCGGGGTTCCAGCCCGCTACGGGACGAACACCGGTAAGTCTTTCCCAAGTGTTAAGACCCTCAACCAATGAGCGATAGCTGATTTCGGGGTCAATATTGCCAAGCATAATGTGGGTTTGGGGTGATGCAACGGGCTCGATGCGACCGGCCTTGATGCCGTCAACAAGTTTTTTCATTACATCGGGGGTTTGCTCTGCAACTATCTCAAGTGTTTCGCCTGATGCTTCAAAAGCAAGCTTGATATCAAGCTTTTCAGCGATATCATAAATCTTTTCGTAAGATTCTTTAGCAACCCAAGCGCGTTTTCCGATGGGAAGCTGTGAGTACTGCAGGTTGCCGTGGGGCATAAACAGTATTCCGTTTTTCATTTTGCACTCTCCTTTTGATGTGTTATATGGATTATAGCACCATTTAAAGCTTTTGTAAACAGTTAAAAGTATAATTTTTTATACAATTTGACACTATTTTCGGCCTTTTTCTTCTTTAGCTAAAATTTTACCCCGTTTTTATTGGGGTCGTGTTGATTTTTTATCATTTTTATGATAAAATGTATTTACCATTAATTTAAAAATGAAGGTGTTTTTATGCGTAAAATTATTTGTTGTGCTTTGTTGCTTTGCTTGTTGCTTTGCTCTTGCGGCGGTGGTGACGCCGTTTCATCGGCTTCTTCAGGCGCTTCCAAAGCCCCCTCATCCTCTCAGGCATCAAGCCCTGCATCAACCGTTTCTTCAAAAGAGCCCGTGGTGCCCGCTGTTAACGACTATTCAAAGCGCACCTACGCCGTGCTTGATATTCTTGACTATCTTAAGCTGGATGGCAGATACAGACAGGGCAAGGATGACTATGGCACCGAAGGTATTACCTACGACAACGCCTACAACTGCATTTCATTTGTAGCCGACTGTGAGGGCGACGTTACCATCGATTTGGGCATTAAGCTTTTTAACGCCGAAAAAGAGGGCTGGCGCGACCGCTACTTTACCGTTTATATTGACGGCGTTCGTCAAGAAGAAAGATTTTCGGTTGAGGGCGGTTCATCGGTTTATTCTAAATCTACACTTACCGTTGCCAAAGGCCTTTCCAAAGGCAAGCACACCATTGAGGTATACCGTCAGAACGAGGCCAACCATTGCGCAATGCTGCTTAAATCCATCACCATGAACGGTGTTCCCTGCGAAAGGCCCAAGGACAGAGACTTGCTGATCGAATTTGTTGGCGACTCTATCACCGCTGGTTACGGTAACTTAGGAATGAACGGAATCGAAAATCCCGGTCATGCTAAAAACTCCGACGCAACCTCTACATACGCATTCCTTACCGCTAAGAATTTGGATGCCGATATTACCGCTACTTGCCGTAGCGGCCACATGTTCTCAGGCACAAATCCTTTGTTTAGCGATTTTTATAATCAGATCAACTGGATCAGAGACAACACTAAATACACTCCCACCCGTCACCCCGACATTGTGGTTATTAATCTTGGTACAAATGATGCTTCCCACGCTGACCATTCAACCCTTGCCGACTACACCGTAAAAGCCCTTGAGGTTGTCAGAGCCGTTCATCCCGATGCTAAAATTGTTTGGGCATACGGCTTGATGGGCACCGATGTTACCAATCAAATCAAGAAAGGCATTGAAACCTTTGGCGGCGAGGCAAAGGGTGTTTACTACTGTGCTCTCCAGACCGACTGGTCAGGCGGCGGCGGCCATCCTTCTTTGGCAGGTCACAGCAAGGCCGCAGAAACCTTGACCAAGTTTATAAATGATAAAGTGTTGAAATAATCATTACGCAATGGGGGGTACTCTGCCCGCTCATATTCGTAGACAACTAAATGAAGGTGTTTTTTATGCGTAAAATTATTTGCTTTGCTTTGTTGCTTTGTTTATTACTTTGCTCTTGCGGCGGCGGAGACGTTGCCTCATCAAACGCTTCAAAAGTTCCCGCTTCATCACAGGCATCAAACGTTGATTCAACCGCTTCTTCAGAAGAACCCGTTGTGCCTACTGTTAAGCGTACCTACGCTGTGCTTGACGTTCTCGACTATCTTAAGTTGGATGGCAGATACAGACAAGGCGAGGATGATCACGGCAACAAGGGCATCACCTATGACAACGCCTACAACTGCATATCATTTGTAGCCGATTGTGAAGGCGACGTTACCATAGATTTGGGCATTATGCTTTATACCGACGAAAAAGAGGGCTGGGACGAGCGCTACTTTACCGTTTATATCGACGGTGTTCGTCAGGATGAAAGAATTGCCGCAAAGGGCGGTCTGTCTGTATATGCCAATGCCACCCTTACCGTTGCAAAGGACCTTAAAAAAGGCAAGAACACCATTGAGGTGTATCGCCAAAACGAGGCCAAACACTGCGCAATGCTGCTTAAATCCATCACCATGAACGGTGTTCTCTGCGAAAGACCCAAGGACAGAGATTTGCTTATTGAGTTTGTAGGCGACTCTATCACCGCCGGTTACGGTAACTTAGGAATGAACGGAATCGAAAGTCCCGGTCATGCTAAAAACTCCGACGCAACCTCTACATACGCATTCATTACCGCAAAGAATTTGAATGCAGATATTACCGCCACCTGCCGCAGCGGACATATGTTCTCGGGCACCAATCCCCTCTTTAGCGATTTCTACAACCAGATTAACTGGATTAAAGACAAATCTAAATACACCCCCACCCGTCACCCCGACGTTATTGTTATCAACCTTGGCACCAACGACGAAAACAAAGGCGATTTATCCACCCTTACCGAATACACCGTTAAGGCGCTTGAAACCGTTAGAGCCGTTCACCCCGATTCTAAAATAGTTTGGGCTTACGGTATGGGCGGCACCGATATTCAAGGCAAAATTACAAAGGGTATTAAAGAGTTTGGCGGTGAAGCCAAAGGCCTTTATTTCTGTGCTTTACCCACCGACCATTCAGGCGGTAATTACCATCCCTCATTGGCAGGTCACAAAAACGCTGCCGACGTATTGACTAAATTTATTAAAGATAAGGTATTGTAATTAAAAAATTTAACATAGTCTGCCAAACCAATTGCCGCCGCGCTTGATAAACTTAAGCCGGCGGCATAATTGAAGGTAAATTAAATGAAGGTGTTATTTATGCGTAAAATTATTTGCTGTGCTTTGTTGCTTTGCTTGTTACTTTGCTCTTGCGGCGGTGGTGACACCGCTTCATCGGCTTCTTCAGGCGCTTCTAAAGCTCCCTCATCCTCTCAGGCATCAAACGTTGATTCAACCGCTTCTTCAAAAGAGCCCGTGGTGCCCGCTGTTAACGACTATTCTAAGCGCACCTACGCCCTGCTTGATATTCTTGACTATCTTAAGCTAGACGGCAGATACAGACAAGGCAAGGATGACCTTGGCGCCGAAGGTATTACCTACGACAACGCCTACAACTGCATTTCATTCGTAGCCGACTGTGAGGGCGACGTTACCATAGATTTGAGCATTAAGTTTTTTGATGCCAATGAAGATCGCGACTGCTACTTTACCGTTTATATTGACGGTGTTCGTCAGGATGAAAGACCGGCAGCAACAGGCGACGTTTCGGTTTATTCAAAGGCAACCGTTACCGTTGCAAAAGGGCTTAAAAAAGGCAAGCACACCATTGAGGTGTATCGCCAAAATGAGGCCAGCATATGCGCGATACTGCTTAAATCCATCACTATGAAGGGTGTTCCCTGCGAAAGACCCAAGGATAGAGATTTGCTTATTGAGTTTATAGGCGACTCTATCACCGTCGGTTTTGGCAATCTTGTATCAAACAGTGAAGAAAACCCCGGATTTTCCAAAAACTCTGACGCTACCTCTACCTATGCATTCCTTACCGCAAAGAATTTGAATGCAGATATTGCCGCCACCTGCCGCAGCGGACATATGTTTTCGGGCACCAACCCCCTCTTTAGCGATTTTTACAACCAGATTAACTGGATTAGAGACAACACTAAATACACCCCCACCCGTCACCCCGACATCATTGTTATCAACCTTGGTACCAACGATGGAAATCACGGTGATATGACCACCCTTACCGAATACACCGTTACGGCGCTTGAAACTATAAGGGCCGTTCACCCCGATGCTAAAATAGTTTGGGCTTACGGTATGGGCGGCACCTCTGTTCAAAGCAGAATTACAAAGGGTATTGAAGAGTTTGGCGGTGAAGCCAAAGGCGTTTATTACTGCGCTTTACCCACCGACTATTCAGGCGGTAAAAGCCATCCCTCATTGGCAGGTCACAAAAACGCTGCAGATATATTGACTAAATTTATTAAAGATAGGGGCTTGGTATAATTATGAAACTGACCGAAATAAACATTCGCGATCCGTTTATTTTACCCTATGGCGACAAGTACTATATGTACGGCACCAGAGTTGGTAAGCCCAATCTGAAGGTTAAGCACGATTGGGGCAAGCAAATGGGCTTTG
>JAZQSG010000194.1:0-4387 GCA_045630025.1 Acutalibacteraceae bacterium | reverse complement strand
CAAATAAAAAGTATTTTTTTCACATCAGCACCCCATTATTCTTTGGCATCAAACCAGGTTTTACCCATATGAACGTCGGCGGGCATAGGAACCGACAGCTTGCAAGCATTTTCCATTTCTTGCGAAATAATCTCTGCAGCTCGAGTTGCATCTGCCTCGCTTGCTTCAACAATCAATTCGTCGTGAATCTGTAAAATCAGTCGAGCGTCAAGCTTTTCTTCTTTAAGGCGCTCGTACACGCGAACCATTGCTTTTTTAATAATATCTGCTGCCGTGCCCTGAATAGGTGCATTTCGTGCCACACGCTCACCAAAGGCGCGCAGCATTCCGTTTGATGACTTAAGCTCGGGCAAATATCTGCGTCTGCCAAATGCAGTTTCAACGTATCCAAGCTCTTTTGCGCGCTCCAAATTCTTTTCCATATATTCCTTAACGCCGCTGAAGGTGTTAAGATAACCCTCTATAAATCGTTTTGCATCGCCAAAAGAAACGCCGATATCTTTAGCAAGTGAAAAGGCACCTATTCCGTAAACAATTCCAAAATTGACGGCCTTTGCACTTGAGCGCATTGAAGGTGTAACCATATCTACAGGCAGGCCGAAAACCTTTGCCGCGGTAATAGTGTGTATATCGGCACCGTGATTAAAGGCCTCTATCATTGCTTGGTCGTTAGCCATATGAGCCAACACCCGCAATTCAATTTGAGAATAGTCGGCATCACAAAGCACCCTGCCCCGGGGAGCGGTAAAGAAACGTCTAAACTCTCTGCCAAGCTCGGTTCGTACAGGGATGTTTTGCAAATTAGGTTCAGCCGAGCTGATTCGTCCCGTTCTGGTTTCGGTTTGATTAAGGGTGGAACGAATTCGTCCATCTGACCCAACAGCTTTAAGCAAGCCGTCACAGTAGGTGGATTTCAGCTTTGACATCGTGCGATATTCCAACAATTTGCTTACTGCGGGGTGCTTATCCTTTAGCCCCTCAAGTACATCTGCATTAGTAGAATAGCCGCTTTTGGTCTTTTTACCAGCAGGCAGACCAAGCTTTTCAAAAAGCGCAACACCCAACTGTTTGGGCGAATTTAGGTTAAACTCGTAACCAACAAGCTCATAAATATCTGCACTTAATTGCTCGGTACGCTCTTTAAGAAAATCGCCGTAATCGGCAATAGCTTTAGCATCAACCTCAAAGCCGATTGACTCCATATCGGCAAGAACGCGAGCAAGAGGAATTTCTATTTCATAAAGAAGAGCGTTGTTACCCACCTCTTCAATTTTTTCTTTAAGGGTATTGCACAGTTCAATAAACTTAGCAATATCGGTAAGCTCTGCACAACCCTCGTCTGCCGTTGCTGAATACTTTTCAAACAAGCGAGATGCCGAGTAATCTGAAGCATCGGGATCAAGCAAATATGCAGCAAGTGACGTATCAAATGAGACGTTGGCGTTGGGGCACATATGAAAAAGCCGCTTGGCATCGTCGGTAAGAACCTTGCGGTTTGATATAAACTTTGCCGCTTCGTCAAAAGAAACTATTGCCGCATTTTTACCGTCGGACAGATACACCGACTCGTCGCCAAATAAAAAGTATACCTCTCCCTCTTCAAACTGATTCAATTTGGCCTCTTTAACTGAATTTAACGGGCAAGAGCTTTTTACGGTTGCAGCCATACCGGTTATGCCCAGGCGCTCTATCATTGAAAACATTTCAAGCTTGCGAAGAATATCTGCCAACGCAGCGGCATCCATTTCGCCGATTTTATAATGCTCTTCGTTCCGTGATATTGGCACCTGCTTGTATATCTCGCCTAGTTTTTGAGAAAGATATGCATTTTCTTCATCTGCCTCAAGTTTTGCCCTTACGCCTGCTTTTATTGCATCGTTATCAAGGTTGCGGTATACACCGTCAAGTGAGCCAAACTGTGCAATTAACGAAACAGCAGTCTTTTCACCCACGCCTGCAACACCGGGAATGTTATCTGAAGAATCACCCATAAGGGCTTTAACGTCAATAAGCTGATAGGGCTTTAAGCCGCCGTATTTTTCGGCCACCATTGCCTCATCGTATATTATAACCTCGGGCTTGCCCATACGGGTTGCGGCAAGGTATACACTTACTCCGTCACCTACGAGCTGCAAGGAATCGCGGTCACCGGTAGCAATGACGCACTGGCCTTGATTTGAGCGAGTAAAATCGGCAAGGGTGCCAAGTATATCGTCGGCCTCATACCCTTCCACCTCTAAGACGGTATAGCCCATCAAGCGCAAAATATCTTTCATAACGGGCATCTGCTGCGCTAGTTCGGGAGGCATTGCTTTACGACCCGCCTTATATTGACTGTACATTTGGTGTCTGAAGGTTGGTGCCTTAAGGTCAAAGGCGACAGCCACACCATCGGGATTTGTCATATCAATAAGGCGAAAAAGTATATTCATAAAGCCATATATACCGTTGGTAAACATTCCGTCACGGGTGGCAAGCCCCTTAATTCCGTAAAATGCACGGTTAATTATGCTGTTTCCGTCAATTGCGAGAAGTTTCATATTTGCATCACCTTTCGGCATAGTTTCTCATATTATTGCAATTATAACACATTTTAAAATAAATTTGAATATTTTTTTGAATTTTAATTGTAAATATGTTATTATTATTTTAAACTTATATTTAGATAACGCTTTTATTGTTGTTTTGAGGTTAATTTTTATGAAAATAGGTAATTTTGAAACCGACGGATTTGCCGCGCTTGCTCCTATGGCGGGAGTAGCCGACCGCTCCTTCCGTCAGCTGTGCAGAGGTTACGGTGCTGCATTCACCGTAAGCGAGCTGATAAGCGCAAAGGCCGTTTCTATGGGTGATAAAAAATCTCATGGTATGTTGGCTGTCAGCGACGGCGAAAGGCCCGTTGCCGTTCAGCTTTTTGGTCGCGAGCCGGAAATTATGGCTGCCGCAGCCGTTGATGCACTTAAATACAACCCTGATTTTATTGATATAAACATGGGCTGTCCCGCCCCAAAGGTTGCCGCTTCGGGCGGTGGTGCAGTTTTAATGAAAGACCCCACAAGGTCCGAAAGCATTGTTAAAGCGGTAGTAGACGCTGTTGACCTGCCGGTTACCGTTAAAATGCGGCTGGGTTGGGATAAAGACAGCATTAACGTAGTTGATTTGGCAAAGCGATGCGAACAGGCGGGCGCTGCCGCGGTTACTGTTCACGGTCGCACCAAAGAGCAAATGTATGCTCCACCCGTTGACATTGACAAAATAGCTGAGGTAAAAAAATCCCTCAATATTCCCGTTATAGGCAACGGCGACGTTACCGATGCAAAAAGTGCCGCCCATATGTACGAGCATACCGGTTGCGATTTTATAATGGTTGGCAGAGGTGCCATGGGCTCACCGTGGATTTTTAGCCAAATTAACTCTTATATAGGCGAAGGCAAAATTCTTCCTCAGCCCCCTTTAAGCGAGCGCATGCTGGTTTTGCTGCGCCAAGCCGCAATGACGGTTGAAGATAAGGGCGAGCGAACCGCTCTGCTTGAAATGAGAAAGCACGCCGCTTGGTATATTAAGGGGCTTAGGGGCGCCGTACAATTCAGACGCAGGTGCGGAGAAATATCCACAATGGCAGAGCTTGAAAAGCTTTGCTTTGACGTTTGCAAGGAGTGCAAAGACGATGATTTTTAGCGGTATAAAACCCGAAGGATTAGATTTGCTGGCAATAAACAGATTTAACAATTCCAAATCCTTTTACGATGAAAACAAGGATGCAATTAAAAAGTTGGTTACAGACCCGTTGAAGGAGCTGCTTGACGACCTTTTCGACACCCTTGTAGATATTAATCCCGATTTTATTCTTGATCCCAGACGATGCATTTCAAGAGTAAGACGGGACACTAGATTTTCAAACGACAAAACTCTTTACAGAGAAAATTTGTGGATGATGTTCAGACATCAGAAAAACCACCTGCCCACCCCCTGCTTTTGGTTTGAGTTCTTTCCTGACGGATACACCTACGGCTGTGGAGTTATCTGCTCTACACCCGCTTTTATGGAGCATTGGCGCAAAACGATAAAGGCCAACCCAGCCGCGCTTGAGGAAGCCGTACAAGCTATATCACCCAGCGGTATGGTTATGGAAGACATCAAATATAAAAGATCAAAAGCCGCAGCCGACGGCATCGAAGGAGTAGCTGCCGATTGGTATGACCAAAAGTATATTTTCGTCAGCAAATCGGTTGATAGCATTAAGCCGTTAAACCAACCCAAAAAGCTGGTTAAGGAGCTAAACGACGCCTATAATTCGGCAAAGGATTTTTACAGTTATCTGCTTGCTATCACCAAGTCTTACAACGGAAGTTTGGAGGGATTAGATGAAAGAGGTTGAGTTATTTAC
>JAZQSG010000193.1:0-12178 GCA_045630025.1 Acutalibacteraceae bacterium | reverse complement strand
CCTGACAAGGGGAGCCGGCAAAGACTTACAACCCATTTATGGGTGGCCAATAACCGGTGCGTGGCTGGCAGGCCAACAAAAAGCGCACTTGTGCGCCGCCAGTATTATTAGGGCTATGCCCGAAAATGAAATACCCCCCGTTATACGGGGGGATATTTATTTATTTTAAAAATTCAATATTTTCAAGCCATGCCTTAAGCATATCTGCCCATCTTGCAACGTAGGGGGCGTTAGGTGCAAGTCCAAGACCGTGGTTGCCCGAGGGGAAAACGTGCAGTTCAAACAAAACCTTGTGGTTTCGCAGGGCTTCGCCATATCTTAAGCTGTTGCCCACGTGCACGGCGCCGTCGTCAGAGGTGTGCCAAATAAATGCGGGGGGCGTGGTGTCGTTTACCAGCTTGTCGCAAGAAAAGCGAGCGCCTTGGGCGTGATTGCCATATCCCACAAGATTGTCAAAGCTGCCCACGTGAGCCACCAAAGAATCGGGTGAGCAAATAACGGGATAGCACAAAATTGTGGCGTTGGGCAAGCAGGGCTGTTCATCGGTTTGGTCGGCTCCCTCAAAATCGATGGGGGCGGTGTAGGTAGAGGTCAGCGCGGCAAGATGACCGCCGGCTGACGAGCCCATAACGGCAATTTTATCTTTGTTAATGCCGAATTTTTCTGCATTTGCACGCACAAACCTTATGGCGCGGCGAGAATCCAGAAGGGGCAACGGAAAACGGTGGGGGCTTACTCTGTATTGGCATACAAAGGCATCCATACCGATAGAGTTAAAGTAACGGGCGTAGCCCTCGCCCTCGTGGGGGGCTCTCATTCCGTAGCCGCCGCCGGGCAAAATAACAACGGTGGCATCGGTCACCTTGTTTTCGGCAGGGTAGTAGTCAAGCACGGGTGTTTCTTCGCATAATCCGGGCACCTTGTCCCAAAGGTTAAAAGTTTGCATAATGTAAAACCTCGCTTTCAAGCAAAATTTTACATCATACTGCCAATATTGTCAACCACCTTGTCAACCATTTTAGAGGCCTTGCGCTTAAGGGATTTCATATTGCATCGGCTGCAAAGGGCGGCGCATCCCATTGCACCCACTGCGGCGGCAGAAATAGCCACAAGCATATAGGTTCCTACGGGGGGCTTTCTTCTGAAAAACACAAAAATCACCTCGCTTTTTATTATCTTAACCAAACACTTGATTTTTAGTACGATTAGGTTTAAAATAAAAAACGAAAACAAAAACGGAGGATTTTTTAAATGGTTCAAATTTCACCCTCAATGCTGGCGGCCGATTTTGTAGAGCTTGCCGACACCCTTAAAAAGTTAGAAACCTCGGGCGCCGAGATGCTTCATATAGACGTTATGGACGGTATTTTTGTGCCAAATCTTTCTATCGGCTTCCCCGTGACCGAGTCGCTTTATAAGCACACCAACATCCCTCTGGACGTGCATTTGATGATAACAAAGCCCCAGCTTTACGTTGAAAAATTTGCAAAGTTTGCACAGCGCATTTCTATCCATTACGAAAGCGATTGCGACGTGCGCGAAACCCTGCGCATGATAAAAAATGCAGGCGTTATTCCTTCAATCACCATCAAGCCCGCCACTCCTGCCGAGGCCATTTTTGATCTGCTTGACGAGGTGGGTATGGTGCTGGTTATGTCGGTTGAGCCCGGCTTTGGCGGTCAGTCATATATCCACAGCGCCACCGATAAAATTGCGGCCATTCGCGCCGAGTGCGACCGCAGAGGCCTTGAAATGGATATTCAGGTTGACGGCGGCATAAATATGACCACCGCACCCATTGCCGCAAAGGCAGGGGCAAACATTCTTGTTGCAGGCAGCGCCGTCTTTAACGCAGAGGATATGGCTCAGGCCGTGCGCGAGCTTAAGGCCGTGTGTGAGGGCTAAGCTTGTCGCTTATAAGCTGCCAATGCTCAAGGGTATGTAAAAGTGCGCTTTTGCCTCCGATTTTTTGGGCAAACTCGCTTAATATCATATCTGCCGAGCCACCTTTTTTAACGCTTACCGCAAGTCTGTATCTCTTTTCAAGCAGATACAGACTTGCTTTTTCTTTTAAAAAGGGGCGCAGGGTAAAAATGGCGTCTATCAAGCTGTCGGCATCTTCAAACTCCCACACGGCGACCGAGCATTCGGCAAGCCGCCTTTTGGGCAAAATGGGTGACGCCAGGGTAAGATATATGGTGCAGCCCTCTTTGCCGTCGGGAAAAATTTCTATAACCAGTCGGCGGTCGGTGACCGAAAAATCCTTTTTTGCCCCTATTCTGTCAAGCAGGTCGTCCAACAATTGCCGCGTATCGGCCGAGGCGTAGTCAAGTCGGCTATAGCTTGTGCCCAGCTCTTTCAAATCGGTGGCGGTCAGCTGAATTTTAAGCCGCTCGGGCGTTTCAAACTGTATGTTCATATTTCCCTCCCGTTAACGAGGTTGTATATAAAAATGATACCCCTGCGAGCGCAGGTTATCAAGCTGTAATAAATGGGTGGTTATATAACATTTTATTCCTTTACGGCATAAACGCTCACATTTTTGGTTAAAATAACGTGGGTGATAAAATGGAGCATATTGAAATTGTAGAAAAAAGCGGGTGGCGAACCTTTTTTAAGGCGGCAGGCATAACCCTTGTGGCGGTGCTTTTGGTGGCGCTGGGCTTTTTTGGTGCAATGCTTGTATCAAACTTTTGGGCATAGATATAAAAAAAGCAGCGTTCAGTTTAGCTGAACACTGCTTTTACTTTTACTTGTTGTACATAGGGGTAGATAAATATCGGTCACCCGTATCGGGCAGCAAAACAACGATGTTTTTGCCCTTGTATATTGGGTCGTTTGCAAGCTTAAGGGCGGCGTGAAGGGCAGCGCCCGAAGAAATGCCCACAAGTATGCCCTCGGTTTGGGCAAGCTTGCGGCCTGCATCGTAGGCCTCGTCGGTGGAGACGGTGATTATTTTATCAATAAGCGAGGTGTCAAGGTTTTTAGGCACAAAGCCCGCACCGATACCCTGCAAGCCGTGGGAACCTGCCTTGCCGCCGCTTAAAACGGCCGAGTCGGTGGGCTCTACGGCCACAATCTCAACGTGGGGGTTTTGCTCTTTAAGGTATTTGGCAACGCCCGAAAGGGTGCCGCCCGTGCCTGCACCTGCCACAAAAACGTCTACCTTGCCGTCGGTATCTCGCCAGATTTCGGGCCCCGTGGTTTCATAATGAGCACGGGGGTTGGCGGGGTTTTCAAACTGACCCGTTACCAACGAGTTGGGGGTGCTGCGGCATATCTCTTGCGCCTTTTCGATGGCACCTGCCATACCCAACTTGCCGTCGGTCATAATTACCGTTGCTCCGTAGGCGGCCATAAGGTTGCGCCGCTCAACTGACATGGTATCGGGCATGGTGATAATCACCTTGTAGCCGCGGCGTGCGGCGATGGCGGCAAGGCCAATGCCCGTGTTGCCGCTTGTGGGCTCTATAACGGTGGCGCCCGGCTTAATAAGCCCCTTTTGCTCGGCATCGTCAAGCATAAACAGGGCAGCGCGGTCTTTAACCGACCCTGCGGGGTTAAGATACTCTAACTTAAGAAGAAGGGTGGCCTGTGCATCCTTTGCAAAGCCGTGGGGGCAAAGCAATGGGGTGTTGCCGATAAGCTCTTCCATTCGGTTTTTAATATTCATTAAAGCACTCTTTTCGAATTATCTTACAAAATCAAGGTTAATGGAGTTAATGCCTGTTTTAAGCTGGGTCAGCTTTACGCCGGCGGCGTTGAGCATACGCTTTGAGGCAATGGTGCCGGGGGTGTCGGCATATTTATCGTAAAGATAAATAACCTCTTTTATGCCCGACTGAATGATGGCCTTTGCGCACTCGTTGCAGGGGAAAAGGTCAACGTATATCTTTGCGCCCTTAAGGTTGCGACCGCCTGCGTTTAAAATGGCGTTAAGCTCGGCGTGAACAACGTAAGGATATTTGGTTTCTTCGCCGTCACGGTCCCAGGGGAACTCATCGTCAGAGCAGCCGTAGGGGAAGCCGTTGTAGCCGGTAGAGATAATAACGTTGTCGGTGCTTACAATACAAGCGCCAACCTGGGTGTTGGGATCTTTGCTGCGCTTTGAGGCCAACAAAGAAACGCCCATAAAATACTCGTCCCAATTAATATAATCCTGTCTTTTCATATTTATACCACCTTTTAAGTGTTAAAAATTAAATCTGCCACCCGTTTGGCCGAATTTCCGTCGCAGGCCGACATACTGCCCTTGCGGATGTGGTCGCAGCCAAAGGGAGTATAGTCGCCCTTTTCAAGAATATCAACCAGCTGCTGCATATCCTTTACCCAATGCCCGTGGGCATATTGGTCAAAGGGCATATATAAATCTCTTGCGGTGCAATATTCTTCCATATCGGGGGTGTAAAAAATCAAGGGCTTATTAAGCAGCGAATATTCATAAATAACCGAAGAATAGTCGGTTATAAGCAAATCTGCGGCAAAAAGAAGATCGTTAATCTCGCGCACGTCACCTGCATCGGCAAAGGTGTCCTCATACCCGTGGGGCAGGGCAAAGCCGTGAATAAAGGGGTGCATTTTAAAGATTATAACGGCGTTGTTGCGGCGGCAATAATCTCCAAGCAAGGCAAAATCGATAAACTCGTTGGGATAATGGGCCGAATTAAAGCCGTCACCTCTGAAGGTGGGGGCAAACAGGATAACCTGCTTGCCCTTGGCAAAGGGGAAGCGGTCAAAAAACTCTTGCTTTTTAGCCAGGGCGTAATCGCTGTTAAAAAATATATCGGTGCGGGGCACACCCGTAGCCAAGATTTTATCGGCCCCAATGCCAAAGGCCTCGGCATAATAGGGGATAACCTGTTGGCCGCTAACGGTTACAAGGGTGTAGTTGCGGTGGGTAATATCGTCGGGCTGAGGGGCCCCCGATTTGCCCAGGCGGGAATAGCCCACCGTCTTAAAGGCACCGCAGGCGTGCCACAGCTGAATAACGCGGTCGCTTTTAAAATTAAGTCGGTATATAAGGGGAAAATAGTCGTCAACCACAACGGTGTGGCATCTGCCTGCCAAAAAGGCGGTTTTAAGGTAAAAGACAAGGCGGCTGCCCGATTTAAAAGAGCAAATAAGCTTGTTGCCCCCAAAATCCTCTGGTGCGGCCTCAACCACGTATTGCATATTGCCCGAAATAGATTGCCTTGTTTCGCTGGCAAAAAGCAGGCGCTTTTTGTTACCTCTAAGCAATCTGCCCAGGGCGTGGGGCAATCGCAGTCCCAGGGTGGTCAAACAATCTCGAAGCCCCGTTTTTGTGGGGCTGTAAAGGGTGCGCAGATAAAGGGTGCCACCCTCCGTATAGGCGGCTGCCTCAAAGGTGCAGCTGCCCTTGCTGAAGCTTTTGCTTACGGGGGCAAGCTTTTGCTCTGCTTCGGCACCCGAAAGGCGCCAAAGCCCCGAGGGGATGCACCCTTCGTTACAGCAAGAGGCAAGGTTGAAAAGGGCCTTGCAGCAGCCCTCGTCTTGTTCATAATAGGAGGGGGTTACACGCGCCCCCTTTTCGTTTTCAAAATACAGGTCTTGAGCGGCCGAAAGGTCAACAACCAAGCTGCTGCGCTCAATGGCTATGCGGCTTATCGTACCACCCATAGCTTAACCCTCTGATTTTTTGGGCTCGTTGCCCAAAATCAGCCAATCAATAACGCGGTCGGTAGAGCCGCCGTCTCTGTACTCAAAGTTGCGGTTGCAGAAGGGCTCAACCTTTTCGTGCTCAAAATCGCCCTCGTATATGGCGGTTATAAGCTGGTTAAAATCGAAAACTATTTTGCCGGGTACAAAGGTCTCAAAGGGCTCGTAAAAATCGCGTTTCGAGATGTACTCAACAAGGTCGTAGGCGTAAAAGAGCATAGGAATATTAAGGGTTGACGCCTCGTAAACCACCGATGAATAGTCGGTAATAAGAAGGTCGGTTATAAACAGCAAATCGTTAATTTCACGATAGGCGGTGCAATCAATAATAACGTCGCTCAGCTCGTCGGGAATTATAACCGGGTTGTGCACAAAGGGGTGCATTTTAAAGATGAAAACCGAGTTGGTTGCGCGGCACATATCTGCAATGGCCTGCATATCAAGCATTTTCATGGGGTAGTGACCCGATTTTGCGCCGTTGCCTCTAAAGGTGGGGGCAAAAAGGATTACTCGCTTGCCCACTGCGGCAGGCACCTCGCCCAGCATACGCTCGCGGGTTTCGCGGCGGTAATCGGCGTTAAAGAAAACGTCGGTGCGGGGCACACCCGTGGGATAAACCATATCAGAGGTCATACCAAAGGCCTCGCAATAAAAACGGGCAACGTGGCTTGAACTGGCTATGGCGTGGGTGTAAACGCGGTGGTTGTTGTTGGTTACGAAGGGACCGCCCGATTTGCCCAAACGGGAAAAGCCCACCGTTTTAAAAGCGCCGCAGGCGTGCCACAGCTGAATAACCTTAACAGAGGGCTTGTATTTGCATTGCTTAACGGTAGGGTTAAAATCGTCTATAATGATAATATCTGCGGTGGCAAGCAAAAAGGGTGCGCGGAATTTGTCAAAAAAGTTGCGGCGTGCGCTTACGTTTTCTTTAAACAAAAAGCGAATTTTAAACTGCTTGTCCAATCCGCGGGCAACCATACGGTCGTAAACGTCTTTCATATTGCCCGACAGCTCTTTGCGAGAGTCAGAGGCGAAAAGCAAACGGTTACCCTTGTGGGATGCACACAGCTTTGTTATTGAAAAAACGGTATCAAAGCCCAATCTCATCACAAAGTTGATAAGGGGAGCAAAAATCTTTTTGGCTCTTCTTACAAAACGGCCCAGCAGGGTCTTTCGGGGCGGAGTGATAAGGGTAGACTCAAGACTGAGCTCGCCCGACTCGCTCATGGCAACGTCAAGGGAATAGGATGACGACATACCCTTGGTAACCTTTATGGAAAAGCGCTCCAATTTTTCTTGGTTGGGCAGGTCAACAAATTCATCGTCTATACCCTCGTCGCTAAACATACGGTCGGTTGCCACCATGGGGAATATAGCTCCGTTTGAGCGGCTTACAGCCACAAGAGCCCAGTTGCCGTTGGGCAGCACGCGACGGTCGGTATAAGCAGTTATTAAGTTAAATCTTATAAGAAAGCGGTCACTCTGGAAGATGACGTCGTTAAGCTTAACCCTTTCACCCGACAAATTGTTTGCAAGGGTAAACTCAATATCATCCTGGTTCAGGTTGCTTATGCGACCAACGATATTAAGAATTATACGTTCCCATTTTACAAGGTCAATTTCAACCTTGGGTGTAAATGAAATTTCAGGCATATTTTAACCTCAACTGTTTTGAATATCATATTGGAAGAAGGCAATGCCGCTTCCTTTATAGTCGTCTCCCTCAACCGTGAAGGGCACGCGGTTGGCAAAGCCCACGAAGAAGGTGGATTCACCCTCCCACAATTCGCCCGACAGCATATAGCTGCCGTCGATAAGGTTGGGGGCTTTAATAACAAACTCAAGATGATGGTCGCCCACCTCGCTGTTTACAAGGCAGCGGTCATCGTGCTTGGGGCTCATAAAAATCTCGCGTTTTTCGGCATCACGCAGGGTGAAGCAAAAATACAGGCGGTTGACGGGTCGCTTAACCTTATAGTCAAAGCTGACGGTTATGGAATCGCCGGGTGAGAAGCATTTTGTTGCTTCGCCCGTAGAGTCGCACATTTTAAAATTAGAAATGCTGACTATATCTTTCTTTTCCAAGGGTGAGTCGTCACCTGCGGCACGGCGTTCATCAAGCATACGGCTTTTTTCTTTTTTCAAAAAGTCCTCGTAAAGCTTAATAACGTCACCCAGCTGCCCATAGGCCTGCAGCTTGCCTTGGTTTATCCACATACCCATGGTGCAAAAGGCCTTGACGGTGAAAAGAGAGTGGCTTACAAACAAAATGGTTTTGCCCATATTGCGAAACTGCTTCATTTTTTCAATGCACTTAAGGCGAAAAATATCGTCACCAACCGCCAAAACCTCGTCAACAACTAAAATATCGGGGTCTACGTTAACCGATACCGCAAAGCCCAGACGGGATTTCATACCGCTTGAATAGGTGCGTATGGGTTGGTTTATGTGGTCGCCAATATCGGCAAAGGCGATAATTTCGTCCATTTTTGCGGCAATGTCTTTTTTGGGGATGCCCATCGACAGCGCCTTAAGATAGATGTTTTCAACCCCCGTCAGTTCGGGGTCAAAGCCGGAGGTAAGCTCAAGCATAGCGGCAATGCGGCCTTGGGCCTCAACCTTGCCCGAGGTGGGGCGCGTAACGCCGGTAATTATTTTAAGCAGGGTGGATTTGCCGCTGCCGTTTTTGCCCAAAATGCCTATAACCTCGCCCTTTGGCAGTTCTACCGAAAGGTCGTCAAGGGCGGTAAACTCTTTGCCCTTGTGTGAGCCGGTAAGGGCGTCGGAGATACGGCCCATAGAGGATTTATAAAGGCGGTATTTTTTTGTAAGATGCTCAATTTTTACTGCATATTCCATATTACCACCTCACAGAATGTCGGCAAATTCGCCCTCAAGCCGCTTAAATATAAAGCTGCCTAAAAGGGCCAGCACAACCATCTCTATCCAAAAGCAAAGGGTGCCCGTGGTGTCGTTAAAGAACCATCCGCCCAAAAAGGCGTTGCGGTAAACCTCAATAACGTAGCCGATGGGGTTAAGACGGGCGATATAGTAAATAACAGGGTAGTTTTTAACGCTGTCAAAGCGCCACAAAATGGGTGAAATCCAAAAAAGCACCTGAGTTGCCGATTTCAGCATAAACTCAAAGTCGCGGCTGACTGCCACAAGGGCGCTGAAAAGAATGCTTATTACCCACATTAAAACGAACAAGCAAACAAGGGCGTATAAAATCTGCACAAAATGCCAGCCGATATATCCACACACCGCAAAAATCACCGTTGCAATAGTAAGCAGCAAGATGTGGGTTACAAAAAAGCTGAGCTCTACAAAGGTGGGAATGGTGGCCGCAGGGAAGACCGATTTGGTTACAAGGTGTCGGTTGCTGCGAATGGACGTGCCGCATATAACAAGGGTATCGGCCACAAAAAACCACGGCAGAATGCCTGCCATAAGCCACAAAATAAAGGGCACGCCGTCGTCGGTGGGCTTGCCGCCCCTGATGCCAACCTGAATGCCAAACCAATAAACCAGCACAAAAAGGGCCGGCTTAACAATGGCCCACAGCACACCAAGTGCCGAGCTGGAATAGCGCTTTTTAAGGTCGATAACAGCCATACCCCAAGTGCGCTTTAAGCTTTTAAAATTGTCAGCAATAACCCGTGCTAAAGCAGTAAACAAAAAATACCCCTCGCTTTACAAGTTTATATACTCCATTTAATAACGGTTTTAAAGGGATTGGTCATATCCAGGTCAAAGGCATCGTAAATATCTTCAATGCACTTAACCTCGGTCACCTCGGTAACGATGCGGCTTACGCGGTCGGCCATACCGGGGGTGTGCAAAAACTTAACAACGTTTTCAAAGTCAACTCGGTCAGAGCGACTGCTGCCCACAAAGGTAAGACCTCTTTCAAGCACCATACGGGTGTTAAGGGGCACCTCTTTTTCAGAAACGCCCATAAGAACCACGGTGCCTTGAGGATTAATAACGTCTATAATCTGGTTGCCTGCATAATAGCAGCCGGCGCCGCCACAGCACTCAAAGGCGTGGTCAACGTGAAAATCCTCGGGCAGGGCGGTGGAGTTGTAGGTTTTGTCGGCAAAGGTGAAACGGCTAAGCTTGGTTTCATCAAGACCGATAACGTTAAGGGTTGCCTTGGGGTAAAGATATTTAAGCACCAACGCCACAAGATAACCCAGGCCGCCGTCGCCCCATACGCCAATAGAGTTAACGTCGGTTTGGCGGGCCCGCTCAAGGCGGTCACACGCGTGAAAAACAACGCTTATAAACTCTGAAATAGCGGCAACGGTGGGGTCAATGCCTTCGCAGGATACAACGCGGTCAACAGGCAAATCCACCAGCTCGCGCATAAAGCCGTCGTAACCGCTTGAGCAGAAACGGCTGTCGCGCAAATAGTTGGGATACACCTTGTCAACGGGGGTGCCGGGCACGTTGGGCACCATAACCACCCTTTCGCCTACCTTAAAGGTGCCCGTGGGGTCGCACACAACGCGACCCATTGCCTCGTGAATGAGGGCCATGGGCAATTTTTTGCGAAGCACAGCGGCATCACGCTCGCCCTTAAAATAGCGCTGGTCGGCGTGACAAATTGACATATATTCGGGGCGGATGATAACGTTGCCCGAATCGGTTGCAATGTTTTTGTATTTTACAGTAATGGTGCGGGGCTTTATAAGCTGATAAACATAGTTAATCACAATAAATCACCTTTATTTAATTAACAGCATGGCTCTTGCCATCTGATAGTCACCAATGGTGGTAATCTTAAAGTTAAGCACTTCACCCTCAACCAATGCAACGGGGTGACCCTTAAGCACGCAAATTTTGCAGGCATCGGTAAGAATGGCGCTTTCCTCTGCGGTCATTTCTGCAAAGCACTTATCCAGCAGGTTGATGTTGAAGGATTGGGGAGTTTGACCCTGATAAAGGGGCTTGCGGTCGGGGATTTCGGTAATGAAATCGCCCTCTTCACTGCGAACGATGGTGTCGCTTGCCTTAACGACGGTATCGCAAGCGCCGTGCTTGATGGCTGCGTCGATGTTGTCATCTATAATGCGCTGAGTCAAGAAGGGGCGCACGGCGTCGTGGGTAACGATGATGTCGTCGGCACCGATGTCGGCGTGGGCCTTAATATCGTTGATGATGTTGATTATAGTGCCGTTTCTGTCGGCACCGCCTGCAACAACGCGCACGCGCTCGCCTGCGCAACCGTGCTTTATCACCAGGTCTTCACAAAAAGAAAGCCAAGAGGGGTTAATACCGATGTAAACCACGTCAAGGCGGTTGTTCATCAGCATTTTCTCAAGGGTGTGGATGATGATGGGTTTGCCGTCAAGCTCCAAAAATTGCTTAGGCATATCGGTGTTTTGCATTCTTGAACCGACACCGCCTGCAAGTATTGCTCCGTATATCATATAAGATCTTCCTTTCTTAATAAAAGACATAATTATTTGAGCATATAATCACTCAATTTGAATTATAACACACATTTGTCAATAAATCAACAGTTGGTTGTAAGCAGAAAGGCAGGTTCGTCTTGACGGGGCAGGGGTTAAACTGTATAATAAACCTATCATCCAAACGAGGTGGGTAATATGAGGTTTTTGCTTAAAAAAACGGTTGCCTTCGGCGCGGCACTTGCCGTTATATTAGGCGGACTTGTCGGCTGCTCTGATAAATCGGGTGCAGGCGACAGGGGTACGGGCGCTTTTTTCAGCGGAGAATATTATATCAACGGCAAAAGTGATGACGGCTTGGTGCTTTACGGCGTGGCAGGCAGCGGCAATCTGTTCGAGCCGGGCAAAGAAATTAAGGTGGTTATCGACTGCCAAAACAAAAGGTTTGAGGGTAAAAATGCCGAAATCAGCGTTTGCTCCGATCGTATAGATTTCGATAAAAATTGGTCGGTAGAGCTTAAAAAGGGCAAACTTAGCAGCGTTGCCTTTTCATCCCAATTAAACGGACTTTTTACCGTAAGCATTAAGCTGCCCGATAACAAGCAATACTCCTTTAACCTGGCGGTAATGCCCAAAAATCAAATGGCAAGCGACGATTTTTACTACGGCATACAGCCCTATTTGTCTCGCAGCTACACCTGGGGCGAGGGCTTTTGGCTGCCCAACTGCGACGGCGAAAAATCCATAGATTTAATGCTTGATGCCGCCGAATATATGGGCGTAAATATGGTGCGTGAGGATAACATCGCTTGGGGTGGAATGCAGTCGGCTGCATACGGCCCCGTTGATTTAACCATGCAGGATTATATTATCAACAAAATTAACGGCAGGGGAATGAAGGCCAACGTCATATTTGGCTTTAACGCCGATAAGTGGTCGGCCGCCAAGCGTTTTCAGGATAGCTATGACAGCGCAAAGGGCTGGACATATATGCCCGACCTGGATATTTGGAAGGATTATGCCACCAAGGTGGCCAACCATTACAAAAACAACAACGATATTTTGTGGGAAATTTGGAACGAGCC
>JAZQSG010000192.1:0-2195 GCA_045630025.1 Acutalibacteraceae bacterium | reverse complement strand
AGTCGTACAGGTCGTCGTAATCGTCGTAATCGTCGTAATCGTCGTAATCGTCATAGTAGTCGTCATAATCGTTATAGTAACCGTCATCGATAGCTACAACAACTGTAACAAAGCTGAGGAACAAGGCCACGGCGTTGGCGATAAGACCGATAAGACCAACCACCTTACCCGCAGAGCACATACCGTCGGTAGCACCGGCGTTTTTGGCACCCTTTGACAAGGCAAAACCAACGATTGAAAGGGGCAGACCGATTATGGCGTAAACAAGCGGCGCAATTGCAATAGAATATGCCTCGGTGGTTAATGCTACAAAAACCATAAATATAGCCAGAAAGCAGAAGAAAGCGCCAACAATAGCAAGAATCATACCAACAATGCTTCTGGCAATAGAGGGCTTTTCTTGAATCTCGGCGGGTTGCTGATAAACGGGTTGCTGGTAAACCGGCTGTTGGTAAACGGGCTGCTGATAAACCGGCTGTTGGTACTGAGGTTGTGCGGGCTGCTCGTAAGCAGGAGCAACGGGCTGCTCATAAGCAGGAGCAATGGGCTGCTCATAAGCGGGGGCAACGGGCTGCTCGTAAGCGGGGGCAACGGGCTGCTCATAAGCAGGGGCGACGGGCTCGGCAGGAGCTGCCTCTACCATAGCGGTTCCACAAACGGTGCAAAACTTTGCAGGGGTTTCGGATGTTGCGTTGCAATTAGGACAAACGAACATAACTTTATCTCCTTTTTGTAATTGTTATTAACAAGATACCTTATTATAAATAGGGTATCAAAGAAACCAAACTTAAAAGCGTAGGAACAATGCAAAGAATCAAGCCGATAATGCCTGTGATGCGACCGATTTTGCACATTTTGGACTGAGCACCCCGAGCAATGGACTTGTTAGACATAGCCAAACCTATAATACTGCAGGGAATAGAGGTTACGGAAATCAGCACGGAAAAATAGGTTGACAATGCCGATATATAAAACTGCTCTGATCCTCCGGCCATAAACGAAATGATGAACGAAATCAAACCAAAATATGCATATATGAACAGCAGTACAGCGCCACCCTCAAGGCCAAACAAAGACAAAACCATACCTACGATAAGTCTGCCGGTTGAGGGCTTGTTGTCGTCGACGGGTACGGGCTGAGGATAGCCGGGCATGGGTTGCTGATATTGGTACTGCGGCTCTTGATAATAATTGGGTTGAGCTTGCTGCACAAGGGCAGTTCCGCAATTAGAGCAAAAAACCATACTGTCGTCAAATTGTGCTTGACAGTTAGGACAATAACGCATAACATCACTCCTTTATGAAATTATATCACCATATGTGATATCTTTCAAGAAAAAATTGCAAAATTCCTTAAAAAATCACCAAAAATGACGCAATAGCTTCGTCTATAAAATATATGCAATAAATACGTTGTCAATTTGCAAAAGGTTTGATATAATTGTTGTATACTTTTTACTAATTTCAAGAGGGTGCGCCTATGTTTAATTTTTTTGCAAAAGAGGATAGCCGTCAGGGCGATGCTTATTATATAAGCGGAACCGATTGCAACCATATAAAAAACGTTTTGCGTATGAAGGTGGGCGACACCTTTTTGGTCAGCGACGGCGGTGTTAGCCATCTTTGCGAATTGCAAAGCATATCCGATACGGGGGTTGTGGCTCAAATAGTTCAACATAACTATCAAAGCACCGATTTGCCCGTGCAGCTTTATCTTTTTCAGGGCTTGCCCAAAAGCGATAAAATGGAACTTATAATTCAAAAGGCGGTCGAGCTGGGCGCAGCAGGCATAATCCCGGTTGAGATGAAACGCTCGGTGGTTAAGCTTGACGACAAAAAGAAGCAAAGCAAGGTGGCCCGTTGGCAGGCCATTGCCGAAAGCGCCGCCAAGCAAAGCAAGTGCAGTCGCGTGGCCAAGGTTTATCCCGTTACAAGCTACGCTGACGCGGTAAAGCAGGCCTCCGAGCTTGATTTGGTGCTTGTGCCCTACGAATGTGCCGAGGGTATGAAGGCCACAGCCGAGGCCTTGAACTCCATCAAGGCAGGTATGTCGGTGGGCATTTTCATCGGCACCGAGGGCGGCTTTGAGCCTGCCGAAATCGACCGAGTAAAGGCCGCAGGGGGCAAAATCATCTCTCTCGGTCAGCGAATTCTCCGCACCGAAACGGCAGCCATCGCCTCTGTGGCAATGTGTA
>JAZQSG010000191.1:0-1977 GCA_045630025.1 Acutalibacteraceae bacterium | reverse complement strand
AAGCCATATATTGCGGCTGATAAGGTTACCCCGGAATTGACTGTTACATCTATTATAATGGGTATTCTTTTGGCTGTTATATTTGGTGCGGCAAACGCTTATTTGGGACTTCGTGTAGGTATGACCGTTTCGGCTTCAATTCCTGCCGCAGTTATCGCAATGGGTGTTATCCGCGTTATTATGCGTAAGAATTCAATTTTGGAAAGCAATATGGTGCAGACTATCGGCTCAGCAGGTGAGTCTTTGGCTGCCGGTGCTATTTTCACCTTGCCTGCATTGTTCCTTTGGGCAAGTGAGGGTATTATGGAAAAACCAGGTATCGTTGAGATTACTGTTATTGCTTTGCTTGGCGGTTTATTGGGCGTATTCTTTATGATTCCTTTAAGAAATGCCCTTATCGTCCGTGAACATGGCGTATTGCCTTATCCGGAAGGACAAGCATGTGCCGAGGTTATGCTCGCAGGTGAAGAAGGTGGCTCTAAAGCATCCACCGTTTTTGCAGGTATGGGATTTGCCGCAGCATTTAAGTTTATTATTGACGGACTGAAAATCGTTTCCGGTGAGGTTTCTTATCAGGGTCCGCGTCTTTACCCCGGCTGTGTAGGTACTCAAATTTATCCCGCTGTTATGAGTGTTGGTTATATTTGCGGACCGAGAATTTCTTCTTATATGTTTGCCGGCGGTCTTTTGAGTTGGGTTGTTCTCATTCCCATGATGGTTCTTTTTGCAGGCAGTTATACATCTTCTTTGGCAGACGGTATGACCATTACCGAACTTTTCAACGCTGCAGGTGCCAGTGGAATTTGGGGTAAGTATATTCGTTATGTAGGTGCAGGTGCGTTGGCTGCAGGCGGTATTATCAGTCTTGTAAAATCTTTACCGCTTATTGCTCGTACTTTCGTCGGTGCATTAAAGGGCTTCTCTGCCGCAGGTAAGGGTACGCTACGTACAGAGCAGGATATAAATGTAAAAATTGTCCTTATTGCAATTCTTGTATTAACATTAGCAGTATGGCTTGTACCTGTAATTCCCGTATCGTTGGTTGGTGCATTTATTGTAGTAATCTTTGGCTTCTTCTTTGCAACCGTTTCATCTCGAATGGTTGGTTTGGTAGGAAGCAGTAATAACCCCGTTTCGGGTATGGCTATTGCTACTTTGCTTATTGCCACACTTATTTTGAAAATCACCGGTGACGTTGGTGCACACGGTATGCAGGCAGCTATCGCTATCGGTTCAATTATCTGTATTGTTGCCGCAATTGCCGGTGATACCTCGCAAGACCTTAAAACAGGTTTCTTGCTTGGTGCAACACCTAAAAAACAACAGATTGGTGAGGTTATTGGTGTAGTTGCCGCAGCCTTTGCAATCGGTGCAACACTTTACCTTTTGGACACTGCTTGGGGCTTTGGCTCTGAGGAACTTGCCGCTCCTCAGGCAACCTTGATGAAAATGGTTATCGAGGGTATTATGGGCGGTAGTCTCCCTTGGGGTCTTATCCTTCTCGGTGTGTTCATTGCTATTATTGTTGAGATTTTAGGATTACCCGTTTTACCGGTTGCAATCGGTATTTATTTGCCTGTACAACTTAATGCTTGCATTATGGTTGGCGGACTTGTTCGTTTAGCATTCGATAAAATGAAAGACAGCGACCGCAAGAGGGGTATTATCAACGACGGCATCCTCTTCAGCTCGGGTATGATTGCCGGTGAGGGTATTGTAGGCTTGTTGCTTGCAGTTCTTGCAGTATTCGGCGTTGGTGAAATGATTGACCTTTCAGGCAAGTTAAATCTTCCTACTTGGGCATCTAATATCGGCAGCCTCGTTGTATTCGGTTTAGTAATTTTAAGCCTTTTGGCATTCACTGTTTTCAAAAAGCAGAAGAAAACCGATAAGTAATTATGAAGAAAAAGAAGATTGTAATTGCAACAAACTATCTCGACCGTAAGCCTGCGCATCATCCTGATATCAGGTGGAAAA
>JAZQSG010000190.1:0-4093 GCA_045630025.1 Acutalibacteraceae bacterium | reverse complement strand
TAATTTTTTGCATTTTTCGGGCTTAAAGAAACAAAAAAGAGTTGTATGTTAAAACACAACTCATTTATCGGGCGTAATTGCCGTTAATATATACTTTTCTGCCCGGTTTACCTCACAGCCCATGGCGTAAGAAACCTCGTCGCACAAAAGGCGCTGCGCATCTCTTAACGCGCGTTCATCGGTCAAGTGGAGCTTTTTGCCCGTTTTTGACAATCGCTGTCGGTGACAAATGAGTGTGCGCGCAACAAGCAAAACCTGCTCAAAACTGCCGCTTTTAAGGGCGTCGGCATAAAGGCGGATACGCTCGTTGGCGCTATTGCACCATATCTCTTTATCCTTGGCAAGATTGTTGACAAGAGTTTCAATTTGCTCTTTATTTAAAACGGGGCGTGCCCTTTGCAAAAGAGCTTCGTTTTCGGTAGGAAGGTAAACTGCGGAACCGCCCTGTGCCACGGGAGTGAAAACGTAATATTTTTTGTTTTCTCTGCCCATTTTCATTTCGGACACGCCGTCGAAACGGCAGACGCCAACCGTGCCGTAAACCACAATATCATTAACCTTCAACACCGGAACACCCCCATAGGAACACGAGCCAAAACCAAAGAGCCAAACGCTCTGCCAACTGTTTATATTTTAACACCTTTCGACAAATTTTGTAATAGGCAAAATTAACAATTTTATTTAGATTTTTGACGGTAAAATACCCATTATAAAGAATACCCTTCGGCTATTTTGCAAATACTGATAAAAAAGCCGAAAAGGAGCACAAGATGAACAACCCTTCCAACGATAAAAAGGAGAACAAAATCCCCTTTAATCACGAGTTTTGCGACAGCTTTGAGCAAGCCAAAAAATTTGGAACCTACGAAATTCAGCCATCAAACGATTGCGACAACCAATACCCCGCCATCAGCCAGGGGTTGAGCAAAAAAGACGCAGCAAAAATAAACAAAGAAAAAAGCTTATGGAAAAAAGGGGAAATAAAAGCCGAGGATTAAACCTCGGCTTTTGTTTTGTTTGATTTAATTTTTGCCAACAGCCGGTCACCGTGATAAATTGCTAAATAAAGCACGGCCGAAACGCCAAGGCCCGCCCACACATCTATAATTGAGTGTTGCTTAAGCATAACGGTGGCGGCACACACGGCAATGGATGATACAAGCCATAAGCCGCGCCACAAGCCCTTTTTGCCCACGGGGTTGCGCCACGCCGCAATAAACGCGGCCATCTGCCCTATAACGTGAAGAGAGGGACAAACGTTGGTGTTGGTATCGGTTTGGTACAAATCAGCCACCAGGGCGGTAAATATATTTTGGTGCGCAAAGCTTTCGGGGCGCAGAAGCTGCTGGGTGGGATAGATAGCGTAAAAGACAAGGGTGCTGCCGTAGCCGATGATTATAAACCACATATATCGCTTATATTCGGGCACGTTTTTAAAGAGCAAAATGGCTATCATTGCCACTATATAAGCGTACCACAAATAATAAGGAATGATGAAATATTCGCAAAAGGGAATAAGGTTATCAAGGGGTGCCCAAACGGTATGAAAATTTAAAGGCAAAACCTTTTCCAGCAGCCAAAAAAAGAAAAACTGAACGGGCCAAAAAAGCAACATTAATATATGCCTGTATTTTTTGGAAAACAAACTTTTAAAATTTAACGAACGGTAATCGTACACGGCTTGTACTCCTTAGACTTTTTAATAAAATAATTATATCACACCTATTGCCCTTATTCAACATTTTATTACATAAAAATTAAGCAGGTCGAGGCGGAGCATCGGAAAACGCTCACCTCGACCTGCAAGTTGAAATCATAGCAATTTTTTGCTTAAACCAAGTGGAAATCAGAAAGTATTTTTTTGCTGTTGGCAATGGCCGTCAGCGGGTCGTCACAATCGGTACATTCAAGAACGATATAGCCGTCGTACCCCTGCCCTTTAAGCGTGGCAAAAAAATCGGTAAGCATTTTACCCTCGTCTGCCAATGCGGCATCGCACAGATGCTGATGTATCTGCACGTGACCTATCCGGTCGCGCAAGGCAAAGGCGGTTTTTTGCATATTATACCACTGCTCAAGATTGGGAGGTGCAACCAAATTGACCTTTACCGAACAAGGCATTTGCTCTACAAAGCTGCTAAGCACCTTTACCGATTCGTAATCTGCCTCAATCACCAAGGTGACCGCACACTTTTGAGCGTAATCGCCCAGCGCTTTGACGGCACCGCTTAAAACCGAATAAGCTTTGCTTAACCTGTCGATGGGAATTGTGCCTATTTTTATGGCAACAACGCCTACTCGGGTATTGTGTGCCAGGTCTATCATTTTCATTGCCTTGCTAAGCTTGTAGGAGTTTGTTCGCGAATCGTCAAGCCCTCCGCCGCCCAAATCGCAGCAATATGCACTGACGCCAAGCCCGTTTTCGCCAAGCATTTTAAAGACGATATCGGTCTTTTCGCGGTTCATGCTGTCAACCTCAAGCTCACAGTCAAGAGCCAGCTGCAAAGAGTCAAAGCCCATCATTTTGGCCAATCGCAAGGTTTCGCCGAATGGCAATCTGAAGCTTTTGCTTAACACCGAAAGTTTCACCGATTGGCCCCCTTTTCTCATTGCTGTTACTTAATATTATAATACCGCAACAGTTTTAAGTGAATTGATTAGAGGACAAATAAACATTAAATTCGGACAGCGTAATTTTAAAAACCTTTGAATTCAGGCATCTTATATGGTGGGTTTAGACAAAATAGCCCCAGCGATAGAAAAAACCCCTTTGTTACTTGATTTTTATATGGGGCGGCAGCTCACCGTTTAAAAAAGCGATGGTGCGCTCTATTGCATCCTTTGAGTTGCCCCAATCGGCATCCTCACCGCCGTTACGATAATCAAACATATCGCAAAAATGGCGCACGTCCACACCCAGCTCTTTTAAGTAATTGAAGGTTATTTGCCGTGCATCCTCACAAAGCTCTTTGGCTTTATCTTTATTCATATGATCGGGAACGTTGTTTACAAGCAACGAATAGTGAGGCAGGCAAAACTCTGTTTGCTGCTTAAAAAGCTCACGAAAGGCCTTATCCTGCTCATAGGTACGATAGATGGTTGCAAGCATATTCTCCATACCGAAGTTCATCTTATCGCAAACAAAGCAGCTTTCTTCCATTCGCACGGCGCGGTAGGCCGATTTTTTACCCGAGGGCTTGAAAAGCTTGCCCTCGCCAAAAATATCCTTTTGCAGTTCAAGCACGTGGCTATCGAGCATCAAAGCCAGAGACAGACGGTTGCCCGAACGGCACATATGGGCAAAATGCTCTTTGCAAAAGCCCATTTGATTGGTTTTAATTCTGATATCGGGTTCCATCATTGCGGCACCCATTATAAAATCGATTACTCGCTTTTGTGCAATATATCTCATTCTGCATAAGGGGCAGCCGTCAAGGGGCTCAAAGCCCTCGCTGACCGGTATGGTACAAATATCCTCGCGCATTTGGAAAATCCTCCGACAATTTATTTTACAGTTGAATTTTATCACATTTAGTTTATAATATCAATGGTGATATAATATGAAAGATGGCTATTTTGTTGATGCAAAACTAACAACATCGGGTATCAGAATATTAAATGCCGCCAATTTTTCTTTGGCCGACACGCTGGATTGCGGTCAGGCCTTTCGTTGGTATGAAAAAGAGGGCAAATGGTACGGAGTCGCTCACGGCAAAAAGCTATGCCTTTACGCAGAAAGTAACGACGTGATAATAGAAGGCACCGACGGTGACGATTTTGAAGCCGTGTGGCGTGAATATTTTGACCTTGACAGAGATTATTCGGCGGTAATAAGCAAGGTTAGCGCCGACCCGCGCTTATCTAAAATTTGTGCCATTACGGGTGGAATTCGCATTTTAAGGCAAGACCCGTGGGAGGCACTTTGCTCTTTTATAATTTCGCAAAACAACAATATTCCCCGCATTAAAGGCATAATTGAGCGGCTGTGCCAATGCTTTGGCGATGACCTGGGTGATGGGGCTTACTCTTTTCCGTCGGCAGAGCGCATTGCCTCGCTTTCGGTGGATGACCTTGCTCCTCTGCGGTCGGGCTT
>JAZQSG010000189.1:0-5023 GCA_045630025.1 Acutalibacteraceae bacterium | reverse complement strand
ATGGCAGACAGCGAGTCGGTAACAACCGACAAGCCCGCAATGCCAAATGCCATAAGGCGCTCAACCTGAGTATCGTGCAAAGCCATTTGAGTTTTTTCATAGGCATATTTGTCGTGCATATAGTGAATAAGGTTCATTGTGTTAACGTAGAGCTTGCTTATCCACGCAATATAGATGTCATAGCGCTTTACAACCTCATCATAGTCAAGCTTATCACCGTTCAGAACAGGCATTTGAGGCCCGATATGCATACCGCTTGTGGTATCAAAACCGCCGTTGATAGCAATGAGAAGCAGCTTTGCAAGGTTGCAGCGTGCACCGAAAAATTGCATCTGCTTACCTATTTCCATAGCAGAAACACAGCAGGCGATAGCATAATCGTCACCGTGAAGAGGGCGCATAATTTCATCATTCTCATACTGAATAGAGTCTGTATCGGCCGAAACCTTTGCACAAAAACGCTTAAAGGGGGCAGGCAGACGGTCAGGCCATAAAATGGTCAGGTTGGGCTCGGGGGAGGGCCCAAGAGTATAAAGGGTGTTGAGAATTCTATAAGAGCTTTTTGTAACAAGGGTTCTGCCATCCTTGCCCATACCGCCCACCGATTCGGTAATCCACATCGGGTCACCGCCAAACAGCTCGTTATACTCGGGGGTGCGCAGGTGGCGCGCAATTCTAAGCTTAATAACAAAGTCGTCCATCAGCTCTTGGGCGCCCTGCTCGTCCAACAATCCGTTGGCAATGTCACGCTCAATGTAAATGTCAAAGAAGGTAGCAACTCTGCCCAAAGACATTGCCGCGCCGTTTTGCTCTTTGATAGCGGCAAGGTAGGCAAAATAGGTCCATTGAATCGCCTCGCGGGCATTGGCGGCGGGCTGGCTGATGTCAAAGCCGTACATTGCGGCCATTTCTTTCAAAAAGCCCAAAAATTTAATCTGCTGGTGCAGCTCTTCAGATTGGCGGGCGCTTTCTACGGTAAAGTTATCGTCGGCCATAGCTTTTTTATCTTTTTGCTTTTCTTTAATAAGGTGGTCAATACCGTAAAGAGCTACGCGGCGATAGTCGCCGATTATACGACCGCGACCGTATGCGTCGGGCAAACCGGTAATTACGTGGCACTTTCTTGCGGCACGCATTTCGTCGGTATAAACGCGAAAAACACCGTCGTTGTGGGTGGTGCGGAATTTAAACTCATCCTCAACCTTATCGCTCAAACGATAACCGTAGGCAGCGCAGGCCTGGCGGGCCATTCTGATGCCACCAAAGGGATTAACACCGCGCTTTAAAGGACTGTCGGTTTGCATACCGACAATCAACTCGTTTTCTTTATCGATATAGCCGGGAGCAAAGCTTGTAAGAGATGAAACGGTGTTTTCATCAACGTCAAGCACGCCGCCCTTTTCGCGCTCCAACTTAAACAGCTCTTGCACCTTAGCCATCAGCTTGTCGGTACGGGGGGTAGAGCCCGACAAAAAGTCGCCACCGCCGGTATATTCTTTATAATTAAGCTGAATAAAGTCGCGCACGCTAATTTCGTCTTGCCACTTTCCTGCTACAAATCCGTCCCAATTTTGATGAATCATAAGCTTATCTCCTTTGCCACTGATTTGCCAATAAAAAAGGACAAACCAGCTCCTAAATGAACTGAGTTTGCCCAGACGGTCGGCATATCGCTTGTTACACTTCACCGCGGTGAACCGCGAAATCCGTCAGTCATGTAAAAGCTTTGATTTAATTATACATTAAAGATATATTTTTGTCAATTGGATTATACTTACAAATATTAGTTTATCTCTTGATTTTTCACTGTGAAATGTGGTATATAGTATATAACTTATTTTAGGTTAGAAGTGTAAAAGGGGATGTTTAAATGTCTGTGCCGGTTGCCTATTCGGGCAATGAAAGTTACATTTTTATCAGTTACTCACACCGAGACAGCGATTTGGTTTTGCCGGTAATTGAGCGGCTTAATCAGCAGGGCTATCGCGTGTGGTACGATTCGGGTATTGATCCCGGCTCTGAATGGGATGAAAATATTGCGGCTCATATTAACAGCTGCGGCTATTTCATCGCAATGATGTCTAAAAACTACTTAAACTCAAGCAACTGTAAGGACGAGCTTAATTACGCGCGAGATCTTGAAAAAGATCGCCTCGTCGTTTATTTAGAGGACGTGCAGCTGCCTGCAGGTATGGCAATGCGCATTAATCGCCTGCAATCTATTTTCAAATATGCCTACGACCAACCCGAGGCCTTTTATACCAAGCTTTTCGAGGCGCAAAACATCGAAAAGTGCCAAAACACCTCCTCAACCGTTGCAGCGCCCGTTGCTTCAGCTGCTCCCGCGGTGGCTGCGCCTGCACCCGTTAAGCCCGCCGCTGCGGCAAAAAAGCCAAGCCAAAAGAAGCCCCTGGGTCTTATACTGGGCATAGCAGGCGGCGCGGTTGCCCTTATTATTTTGCTTATAATTATTCTTGGCTCTTCCTCATCCGGTGGCAAGCAGGGTCAAAATAACAATAACAATTCGTCTAAATATACGGCGGCAGCAATGTCTGACAATCTGTTGGATTTCACCCTTAAGCTTGACGGCAACGTTGTTAAACTGCCTTGTCCTTTAAGCGCCTTAACCGACAAGGGTTGGACCTTGTCTGAATCGGGTGTTACCGACGACGCAGTTTTGGCAGGCAAGGAAGAAATCGATTATGAAATGGCCAAAAACGGTCAAACAATAACCGTCACCTTCTTTAATCCCAGCGGCAACGCGGCCGCAATTAAAGATTGCTTGGTGGCCGGCTTTTACATCTATGGCGACGAGGTAAAGGTAGAATTCCCCAAAGGCATAACCGTCAACAGCACCAAGGATGAGATTATTGCCGCCTACGGTGCACCTAACGATGAAAGCGACAGCTCATCCTACGTAAGGTTATCCTATTACGGTGAAGATAATTACAACTCATACGTTGCGTTCAGAGTGTCAAACGACAAAAACGAGAAAAACGTTATAACTGTTTGCAACAAAGTAAGCAACGGCGTAACCACCGAAACCTCTACCGAGGTACCCGACTATCTTTCGGAGTACAAGGCGCCCACCTCATCGGCAAAGAATTTAAGCGAGCCCGTTATAACCATCGAGGGCGAGCTTTACCGTATGCCCGCACCCCTTTCACAGTTTGTAGATAACGGCTGGTCTATAACTCAAAAGCCCGGCTCGGTTACCGCAGGCGGCAACGCGGGCGTTACCTTGAAAAAGGGCAGCAAAACCCTAAGCGTTCAAGTCGTAAACCTGGCCGATTATCAAACCACTGCCGAAAACTGTGCCGTATGGATGGTTTCTGTTTACGATTACGATAATCTGTCGGTAGATTTTGCAGGAATAGGAATCGGCTCTGATAAATCGGCGGTTGAAAAGGCAATTACCGAAGATTTTGACTATGGCGAATATACCAACTTAAACTATTCTTACAGCAAAAACAAGGTTTACGTCAGCATTGACGTTGACCCCAAAACCAATAAGGTTGTTAAAATGTATGTAAAGAGCGAAAATTGGGATTATTAAAGCGAAAAAAAGCCACGATAACGCTGACGCGTATCGTGGCTTTTTAACATATTAGGCCGCAAAAATTTGCTTTTTTAGGCGGTTTATCCCTAACCGCAACTCCCTTTATCGTGGCTTTTTTTGTTTTTACATAAGTACGGTCGCAATCGAGTGGGGCTCAAGGTCTATGCGGGTGCACAGGTCGTTGTGTCGCACCGTAACGGGCATTGTGTCGTCGGCGCAGTTTTGCACCACAAGGGCAATGCTGCCATCGGGATTTTCAAATCCGCAGGCAAGAATTTGGTCGCAATACTTTGACGTGGCAATGCGATAAGCGCCCTTTTGCACAAACTTTGAAAAATGTCCGATATAGTAATAAATGGGGGTATAGATAAGCTCTTTATTTTCGGTGTCGAAAAGCACGGGCGCATAGCAGCCCTTTGATTTATCTTCATAAACAACCCCTGCACCGCAAGTGGCGGTTGAATATCGGTTGTGATAGGGGCCGCCAAAGGTATCAAGCAGCAAATTCCAATCGCAAAATGCGGCGGTAAAGCTGTTAAAATCGTTTGACAGCTCTTTGCCGTAGCGCTCTGCGGCAGATGCGCTGTTCTCGGTAATGGGGCAGCAGATTTCAGAGCAAATCATTGCCTTGCCAAACTGCTCGTGGGCAATGCGAATGCCGTCAAAATGGTCGCCCGAGTACCAATGGTGACCGATACCCCACACCCTTTCCTTAACGGCAGGGGATTGGAATATCTTTTTGGCGCGATCGTAAACGCGCTCCTTATTGTGGTCCCAAATAATTATCTTAATATTTCCAAGACCCTCTGCATCAAGCACGGGTGCAAGATGCTTTTCAATAAATTCACGCTCATCCTCAGCAGAGTAGTAGCAGCTTTCCCAGGTTTGAACGGCAATGGGCTCGTTTTGAACGCTAATTGCCGAAACGGTAATGCCTTCCTTGGCCAATTCTTTAATGTACCTGGCGTAATATTTTGCCCAAAGTGTTTTATACTCTTCCTTAAGGCGACCACCCTTAAGCACGTTGCCGTTTTCTTTCATATAAGCAGGCGGCGACCAAGGGGAGGCAAAAAGCATAAGCTCTTCTTTGCAATAGCCCAGGGCGTCCTTTAAAAAGGGGATTATGTATTTGCGGTCACGCTCAATGTTAAAGCTTTCAAGGGTTTCATCGCCCTCGTCAACGTAACTGTAAATATCAATAGAAAAGTCACAGCTGTTTATGTGGGTTCTGCCAAAGTTGTAGCCAATGCCTTTTTCGCGGCTGAAATACTTTTCCAAAAAATCGGCCTTTTGAGCAGGTGAAAGCAAAGAATAAATGTACGCCGACGATTCGGTAAAAGCACCGCCGAAGCCAATCATCTGCTGATACTTAACCTCATCAAAAAGGTTTACCACTGTTCTTTCAATACCGGTGCGCTCGTTACCGTCGGCAACAAGCTCTTCTTTAAAATATACGCCTTGGTG
>JAZQSG010000188.1:0-8243 GCA_045630025.1 Acutalibacteraceae bacterium | reverse complement strand
TGTGTGTCTTCTTTTTATATGGTGCAGGATAGCAAGAACTTTGTTCTTGCAACTTTTTGGTTCTTTTTCGTTGATGAAAAAGAACGGAAACCTTTTTTTGCTACTTTTTTTATAACGGTTGCATTTCTTCGTTGTTTATGGTATCATAATAACACCACATCACATTTGAATAACTGACTAAATTACTCATATAGGGAGAAACTACCTTGGTAAAAGGTGTTCTCTCTTATTCCTATATGGGTAAGGTCGGTGTGATGTGGTAGTCTAACCGAGAGAAACACTTTTTCGGCACACTCTTCGGGGTGTGCTTTTTTATTTACGGGGTGGTTTTTTATGGGATATTATTGGAAACCTTATCAAAGAGCGATTGACGAGTTTTTTGAGTGGTTATTTGCAGATAAGAGAACAAAAAAGATGTTGGAATGTGTCCCACGGGGTTGTCGTCATTGTGAGATTTTAGGTATATGCCGTGATGAAGATAATGATTGGAAATGCCGTAATGGTTGCCAATTCATAAAGAAAGAACCCATTGATTGTGATACCCCCGTAAAACTTAACACAAAAAGATTTAGAAACAAGAAAGACTTGCCAATTAAACGAGTTGTTGTTGCAGGGTGTAGAGATTTTACTGACTATAAAATAGCAAAAGAATATATTGATTTTTGCATATCAAAAATAAGGCAGGAAAACGAAATTATTATTGTTTCGGGTGGGGCAAAAGGTGCAGACACCCTTGGGGAAAAATATGCAAAACAAAACGGTTTTGAAATTGAACGGTATCTTGCAGATTGGGACACTTATGGTAAAAGTGCAGGTGCAAGAAGAAACAAAAAAATGGCAGAAATTTGCGACTTTGTTATTTGTTTTTGGGACGGTAAAAGCAAAGGAACAAAGATAATGATAGACTATGCTATACAGTTGAATAAACCTTTGAAGATAAAAGATATATAAAAAGAGTGAGCATTATTGCTCACTCTTTTTATGTGAATCAATCTTTTTGTTTTTGTGGAGTGTGTTTGAGTTTTCGTCTCAAATAATCTGCACGGTATGGATTAGCAGGTATCGTTATCATTGGTGTTCCGTCTTCCAACTCGGTTTCTCGTGGTTGATATATTTCATTTAGCAAATTCATTGTCCTTTTAACAAGTTCGGCATTGTCAGAATTGATATAATATTTTTCTGTTGTTTGGTATTTCTTATGTCCCATTATTGACTTTAACATTTGCAAATTCATATTGTTGGTGGCACAATTAGAAGCAAAGGTATGACGGAGTTTGTGAAACTTGAACTCTATACCTAATTCGGTTTTGATTTTTTTAGACCAGTATTTCATAGAATTTACGGTCAGTATTTCACCGTTGCTTTTACGATTTACAAAATCTCCTTCAAGTATTTCTTCTCCACGAACTGTATCAAATACTCTCTCTGTATTTCTATATGCCCGACCTAATGTCTTTTTTTGTTCGTTCTGCTTGTTGTATAAGTCGTAAAGGTGGTTCTGCATAACTTTTGGCATATAAACTGTGCGAATACTTGTTAATGTTTTTACAGAGCATAATTTGAGCATACCACCCTCATAATGCATTTGACGATTGATTGTTATGGTGCTTTTCGACCAATCAATAGACCTCCAACGAACTGCAAAAACCTCGCTAATTCGCAAACCACAATACAAACCTAAATAAAAAGCAGTTAAAAGATTTCCGTTTTCGCCCTTTTCGTCTTCGCCTTTTAAAAGTTCTTCCATTTGATAAATTTGATAATCATTGTATGTTTCAACGGGACTTTCATCATCTTCAAAATCTGCTTGTGTCATTTTAGGCATTGTAAGTCTTGTCTTTTTATCCACAAACATTTTGATATATCGTTCATACTCAATCTTATCAAGTCTGTATGCATAACCAAATAGCAGGTAGAAAAATCGCAAAAAACCCTCTACATAAGCATATTCATAACCACACTTAAACTCATTGTATTCGTCGCCTTTGTCGTAAAGGTCGTGCAGGTAGTTCTGTAAATCTGCAAGGGTGATGTTTTTCAGTTCCTTATCGCCAAACTTTTTGGATATGTGATTTTTCCACATACTGTTTTGCTTTGCTATGGTAGTGGTTGCTTTACTATTTGCTTCTCCCGATGACATATAATGCTCATAAATCGCTTTTAAGGTAGTTTTTGATGGTCTTTTTTCCTTTTTTTCCGTTCCGTCACGAAGTCTTGTTTCGTGTGCCAATTTTGCTTTATAGGCACTTTCTGCCGTAAAAAAAGGATTGCCTTGTGCATCACGGCGACCCGTTGTATCTACCTTGTCGCCATTGGGGAGTGTGATTTTAATTCGATACTGCCAAGCAGTTTTACCTTTGTTTAACGGGGTTACACCCGTATATTTTTTACCCATATTACATACTCCTTGACTATTATTGTATGGTTGTGATATAATGAATGAGCAAATTTATCACATCTTTGATAATTATTATATATCAAGTTATAGTGTGTGTCAAGGTGTGTAATTCTAAAAAAGTGGCTTAAAATAAGGGTTTTTGAGTGTTTTTCGTGATGAAGCTCGACACGGCAAGGCATTTGAGGGCTTGCTTGAAAGATATTTTAAGTAAAATTTTTAAGGGAGTCGATAACGACTCCCTTTTGTGTTTATACTAACCTTAAGAAGGTGATACTATGAAAAAGCTTTATTCTCTTTTACTGTCAGTCGCTCTTGTTTTTGCTTTGGTAGGATGTGCAGAGGGAACCGCCGTAACAAACGGCGAGGGCTCTAAACCTGCAACACCGTCGGTCACCTCCAAAACCGATGACGTCTCACCTGCTCTCTCAACTGCCGCTGCGGCAACTGCGGCAAAAATAACCAAAGAGCAGGCAAAGAATATCGTTCTTAACCACGCCGGCTTAACTGCCGACTCTATTCGTCGGTATAAAGTTGAGTTAGATGTGGAAAAGGGCACCAAAATCTATGAGATTGAGTTTGAGCAGGGCAAATATGAGTATGACTATCACATCCACACCGACACCGGCAAGGTGTTAAAGGCAAAGAAAGAGCTTTTGGACTGACCTTATAAAAACAACCTATGAATTAAAATCATAGGTTGTTTTTTGTGTTAAGTTGTCTCTTTCGGTTGAAATAAAAATAGGTTTGTGCTACAATGGAAATATAATTTTAAGGGAGGAGGATTGGGCTTGAAGCTTTTGTTTACGTTAGGTGCCCTGGGCCACGGCGGCGGTGAGCGCGTAGTTTCTGTTTTGGCAAGCGAGCTTGCTCGTATAGGCCACGAGGTAGAAATTATGCTTTATTACGACCGCGAAATTTGGTATCCCCTCAACCCCGCCGTTAAGGTGGTATCGGAAGAAAAGGAACTGGGCAAAAAGGGCATTTTAAGCCACCTAAGCTTTAAAAGAAAATACGTTAAGCAGGGCGGCTTTGACGCTGTTATATCCTTTTTGGCCCCCTTTAATATGCTTAATATCGTTGCCCTGTTTGGTGTAAAAACTCCCCTTATAGTCGCCGACCGCAACGACCCCAGACGAATTCCCTCAAACAAGCTTGTGCGCCTTGCCCGCAATTTTCTTTATCGCTTTGCCGATTGCGTGGTGCTGCAAACCAAGGCCAACCGCAATTATTTTGCCAAGGCAATCAGAAATAAAAGCAGGGTCATATATAACCCCATCGATATGGGCAAATACACGGGGGCCGGGCTTACGGCACAAAAATCCAAGCGGATGGTGTCGGTAGGTCGCCTGACCAAGCAAAAAAATCAAATTATGCTGTTAGAGGCGTTTTGCACCTTTGCAAAAAGCCACACCGATTACCGCCTTACCATATACGGCGACGGGGATTTTCGCCCTCAGCTTGAGCAAAAGATTGCCGAGCTTGGTCTTACCCAATCGGTAGAGCTGCCCGGCGGCATCAAAAACGTACCCGAGGCCATTAAGGACGCCGAATTTTTCGTCTTGTCCTCTGATTTTGAGGGTATGCCCAACGCGCTGATAGAGGCCATGTGCATCGGCTTGCCCGTTATATCCACCGCCGTTTCGGGTGCCACCGACCTGGTTGTGACCGAAGAAAACGGTCTGCTGACCGAATGCGGCAACACTCAAGAGCTGGCAGCGGCTATGGAAAGAATGGCAAACGACCCTCAGCTGCGGCAAAAGACGGCGCAAAAGGCCTCGCTTTTAGCCCAAGAGCTTACCTTGGATAAAATTGCAGCCCAATGGCTTGACTGTATAAGCAAGGTTGCCAAAAAATAAATTAAACGGCAGATGATAAGCATCATCTGCCGTGTTGTTTTAATATTTTACAAAAGGCAAAAGCGACCACAAAAGCCGTCTGCGGCGCCTTATCCACCGCCGCTTTTCTTTGCCGTGGGTGCGCCCGATTTCTATCTTAATTCGCTGCAACTCTTGTGATATTGAAATAAAATGCTGAATAACCGAAACGATTATAAACGCGCCGATTACAAGCAGCACTATTATTAAAAAATAAATAGCAGGGTTAGCAAAAATACTTTCTGCCGTAATGGGGGTAGGGCCGAACATCGCTTGGGTAGTCACTCTCTTTCTGCAAGAAAAAACACAACATTAGTGGAATTTTTTCTTTTTACAGAAATATAATATCACGAATTTATCCAATATTCAACACTTTAATTGTAAATTTTTGTTCACAACTTACTTTTTACTCTTTACCTTGACTTTAAACGTTTAATGTGTAAAATAATATATAGTTATTATTCAGGAGTTGATATTATGAAATTTGAAGAAATTTTAGAAAAGGTTATCGACACCGTGGTGGAGTTTGCCACCTCTTTCGGCTTTAAACTTATAGAGGCAATTATAGTTTTGCTTGTGGGCTTGTGGCTGATTAAGCTTATTAAAAGGTTTATTCACAAATCTCCCCGTCTTGACAAGCTGGACGCCAGCTTGCGCTCTTTTTTGGGCAGCTTTACCTCTCTTGCCCTGGCCGTGGTGCTTATTATAACCATCGTTGCCATTTTGGGCGTGCCCGTTACCTCTTTCTTAACCGTGTTGGCCTCTTGCGGTGTTGCTGTCGGCTTGGCCTTGCAGGGCTCGTTGGCAAACTTTGCGGGCGGCATTATGATTTTGCTCTTTAAGCCCTTCCGCGTGGGCGATTTTATAGACGCATCGGGTCAATCGGGCACCGTTAAAGATATAACCGTTGTTTATACCATTCTGCTTACCCCCGACAACAAGCAGATAACCATTCCCAACGGCACCCTTACCAACTCGGTTATAACCAACTATTCTACCCAGAAAACCCGCCGCGTTGACCTTACCTTTAGCGTTGCCTACGACAGTGACAACGAGCTTGTAAAAGCTTTGCTTACCGATTTGGCAACCAAGCACCCCTTGGTTTTAAGCGACCCCGCCCCCGTTGTTAAAATGTCAAAGCACGGCGACAGCGCCCTTGAATATATTGTTCGCGTTTGGTGCGACAAGGCCGATTATTGGACGGTAAACTTTGACCTGACCGAGCAGGTTAAAGCCGCCTTTGACCAAAACAACATTAAAATCCCCTTCCCCCAGATGGATGTTCACATCGACAAATAATGCAAAAATCCCAAGTCCTTTGCCTTACGATCAACAAACTAATATTGATATAAAAAGCTCTCTGCTGAAATTCAGCAGAGAGCTTTTTTATTTACGTGTTGGTTTTACGTTTGACGCTGGCTTAATGTTGCCGTCTATAGCACCGTTGGCTTCTTCAAAAGTCTTAATGCTTTCTCTGATCAAAACAAGCACTTGGCTGTTAACGCTTCTGCCTTCGTATTCGGCTATATGTGCTATTTTATCTAACATTTCTTCTTCAATTCTTATCGAAACACTTTTGATAGCCATTAGTTCACCCCGTTAAATAAATATATTATGTATTTATTTTAGATACACAATGTGTTATAATGTTGAGTATAGATACACCGTATATCCGTTATATTTTAAGGAGAGTACTATGCAAAATAATAATTGCTGTTTTTTTGGTCATAGATTGATACTCGAAACCGAGGATTTAAAAACAAAAATTTCTGACATAATTGAAAAACTAATTGTTAATGAAAAAGTTGACACCTTTATTTTCGGCAGTAAAAGTCGTTTTAATAGCTTGTGTCTTGAAATTGTAACTCAACTAAAAGAAAAACACCATCAAAAGGGAGTTTATATACGGGCAAACTATCCTTATATAAGCGAAGATTATAAAAAATATTTGCTCGAAAACTATGAAGATACATATTATCCCAAAAGAATAATTAATTCGGGAAAAGCCGCTTATATTGAGCGTAATTATGAAATGATAGATAAAACCCGCTTTTGCGTGGTTTACTACGACAAACAGTATGCTCCGACCAACCGTAAAAGCGGAACAAAAATTGCTCTTGATTACGCTATAAAACAAGGCAAAAACATTATATCAGTATTATAATAAGAATGTTTTTTAGGTTTGAACAGCATAAAAAAGATGTGTAGAGTCTCTACACATCTTTTTTTACTTTAAATTATACCCTGCGGTTGCAATTTTTTATCTTTTTTTAAGCACTATGGCGGAGCGGCTGGGCAAATAGCATTGAAAGCCCACCCATCCGCCGGGGGTAGTTCGGGCCTTATAGCGCTGTGCCGTATCTACCCTTGAGAAGCCGCCGAAGCCGGCATCGTCGGTAGACAGCACCACGCCGTAGGTGCCCTTTTTCTCAACGGGAATAAAGTAGCCGTCAAAGGATTTTTCGGGGTTAAAATTAAAGATAAACACGTAATCACCCTTGGTGTAAACGATTATCTTATCTTCCTGATGAAGCCAGCGCTCTTTTGCCGCGGTGGTCATCAGCCCATCTTTTTTAAGCAGCTTAATCATGGCGGCATCAAATCGGTTAAGGTCGCTGTATTTTAACAGCTCGTCATCCACCAGCCCCCATTGGCGGCGGCAATAATGGTGGCTCCAGCCGTTGCCCTCCCGGGGGAAGTCAATCCACTCGGGGTGACCGAATTCGTTGCCCATAAAGTTAAGGTAGCCCTCGCCTGCCAACGAGGCGGTGATAAGCCGAATCATTTTGTGCAGAGCAACCCCTCGGTCGATGATGATGCTTGAGCGCAGCTTGCTCATATTTTCATACATTTCGGCATCGCAAAGGCGGAACATTATGGTTTTATCTCCAACCAGCGCCTGGTCGTGAGACTCGCAGTAGCCGATGTTTTTTTCTTGCTCGCGGCGTTGGGTCAGCTCAAACCAAAGCTTGAGCATATCCCATTGGTCATCGGAATACTCTTTGAGAAATTTTATCCACAAATCGGGCACACCCATAGACAGTCGGTAATCAAAGCCGATGCCCCCATCCTCTACGGGAAGGCACATACCCGGCATACCCGACATATCCTCGGCAATGGTGATAGCTCTTGGATTTAGGGTATGTATAAGCCGATTGGCAAGCTGCAGATAGGTAACCGCATCGGTATCGGTATTCATAGAAAAATACATGGAATAATCGGTAAACGCGCTGCCCAAGCCGTGGTCGTGATAAAGCATTGAGGTTACACCGTCAAAGCGGAAGCCGTCAAAATGGAAAACCTGCATCCAATATTTAAGGTTAGAAAGCAAAAAGTGAATAACCTCGTTTTTGCCATAGTTAAACAGCTTGGTGCCCCAGGCAGAATGGTCACCCTGCTCGCCCTCGTGGAAAAACTGATAAACGGTGCCGTCAAACTCGTTTATGCCCTCTTCCGTGTTTTTAACGGCGTGAGAATGAACGACGTCAAGCAGCACGGTAATGCCCATTTTGTGGGCGGTGTTTATAAGGCGCTTTAAATCTTTGCTTTGACCGTAGCGTGACGAGGGTGCAAAAAAGTTAGACACCTGGTAGCCGAAGGAGCCGTAATAAGGGTGCTCCATAACAGCCATTATCTGAATGGTGTTATAGCCCTGCTTTTTTATGCGGGGCAAAACGTTGTCGGTAAATTCGTTATAGCTGCCCACCTTGCCCTCTTGCTGAGCCATACCAACGTGGCACTCGTAAATAAAGGGGGTATCGGCAGGCACAAAGCCGCCGTCGCTCCAGCGGAAGGGCTCAAGAGCATCGTCCACCTCGGCACACCACCAATAGGTAACGGGGTCTTGCACCACGCGGGTGGCGTAAAGGGGTATGCGGCGCAGCTCTTTATCGCCGTTTATAACGATGGCCTGAATTTTTTGACCCTTTTGCAAGGTGCTTTTGCCCTTAATATAGACCTCAAAAACTCCG
>JAZQSG010000187.1:0-3507 GCA_045630025.1 Acutalibacteraceae bacterium | reverse complement strand
TTTTTTTATAATGCCTTGCCGCAGATGAATAAGGTCATTTCCATTGTCAATGCTCAAGCTTGAATGCCTTATAACCGCGGCTATAAAGGATATAACAATTCCTGCAGTTATAAGGGTTGCCACCGATATAAGCAGTGGAGGAAGCAATCTTTCCCAATGTTGCTCATAAACAAGCCGATTTAACCTTAAAGTGTCAATTTTGCTGCCTAAAAACCGCCCAAGATAGTTAACAGAGGTAGAAAATATAAGCAGACCTGATTTTGCCGAGGTTTCAGACAGCGCCAACAGTAAGCTTTGACCAACAGAGCACTTGTGCGGCTTTTTTGGCTTGTGTTGTGTTATCGCGTCAATCATCTCGGGCAGGTCTCGTTTGCTTATATAAATATCAAGGTCAGCCCCTTTTCTTTGCTTGCCTGCCGAGGTTTCAATTCTTATTCTTGCTCCGCCAAGCAGATAGGTCAAAAGGGTTTGGTCAACGTGCAGGGCTATGATTTTTTTAATTTCCACCTGCCAACTGCTTTTAAAAATAAATCCGGTTTTTACAAAAAGCTTATTGTTGGCTACCTTAACGGATATGCAGGTTACTTCCTTAAGCCCCCAAAAAAGAGCCGCCAAAGCTACTGCCACGTCAAAAACCGAGGATGAAAAGCGATACCCTTGTATTACGTAGCGATATACGCTGCCCATTACGGGTATGATGAAAATCGGCAAAAACCGCTTTAAATAAATCAAAGCGGTAAGGGGATGAGGGGTGAAGAGGTGTGCTTTCATTTTTCCTCCTCCAACCAAGCCGCCAGCTTTTCGGCATCCTTGCGGTCAAGCCCTCTAATGGCAATTTCCGACCCTACCAAACGAATTTTAACCGTGCTAAGCCCCAACAGACGATATATTGGCCCGTCGCATATTTTGCAATAAACGGTGCGGCACAGGGGCAAAACGTGCCTATATTTAATAATTACCCCTCTTTTTATAATCAGCCGCCCCTTGCTTGCTTTAACCTGCAACCGAGAAACGTGCAAAGGAATATAAAAGCTCCACACAACAGGCAGCACTGCAAAAATCCCCACGCTTAAAATAAGCGCGGGGATATGATTAAACCTATATAAAACGGCCAAGGCAAACATAACGGGCAAGGCGCCCCCAATAAGCTTTAGCCGCAGTGCCTTCGCGTAGTTTTGCGATGAAGAAAAGACCAATCATATCACCCTGTAATAGGTTATTTACCCTTTATCTTTTCCCAATAGGCACGGAAGGCCTGTTCATTTTTGTTTTCACCAAATTGGTAATATTGCGCGTCCTTTAAAATGTCGGGCAGATACTGCTGTTCCACCCATCCGTCGGCAAAATCGTGGGGATAACGGTAGCCGATTGCTTTGCCCATTTTTTGGGCACCGCTGTAATGACCGTCCTGCAAATGAGAGGGTATACCGCCCACTTTGCCTGCTTCAATATCGGCCCACGCCGCATCAATGGCGCAGTTGGCGGTGTTGGATTTTGGTGCCAAAGCAACCATAACAACCGCATCGGCAAGAGGAATTCTTGCTTCGGGCAGACCCACCTGCAAAGCCGCGTCAACGCAAGCTTTGACGATAGGTATTATTTGCGGGTATGCAAGCCCTACGTCTTCGCAGGCGCACACCATAAGGCGGCGGCAAGCGCTTGGCAGGTCACCTGCAATAAGCAGTCTTGCAAGATAGTGCAAAGCGGCGTTGGCATCACTGCCACGCATAGATTTTTGAAAGGCCGATAAAATGTCGTAATGAGCATCACCGTCGCGGTCATAACGCATTGAACTGCGCTGAGACAGTTCTTGAGCAATTTCGGCAGTAACGTTAACCTTGCCGTCCGAGTCGGTGTCACCCGATAAAACGCACAGCTCAAGGGCGTTAAGGGATTTGCGAACGTCTCCGCCACAGCCGGCGGCGATAATGTTTACCGCCTCGTCGCTAATGCTGATTTCGGTTTGCATTTCTTGAGATATGTGGTCGGCGGCACGGCGAACGGCCCCTTCAATGTCGGATACGTCAACGGGTTTAAACTCAAACACGGTGCAACGCGACAAAATGGCGTTGTAAATATAAAAATAAGGGTTTTCGGTGGTGGATGCAATAAGCGTAACGCTGCCGTTTTCAATAAATTCCAACAAGCTTTGCTGCTGGCGTTTATTAAAATATTGAATCTCATCAAGATAAAGCAAAATACCGCCCATAGCCGCAATAGAGCCAATTTCGTTAAAAACCTCTTTCAAATCGGCGGTAGATGCGGTGGTGCCGTTAAGACGGTGTAAGCGCATATCGGTGCGCTCTGCAATAATTGAGGCCACGGTGGTTTTGCCTACACCTGAAGGCCCGTAAAAAATCATATTGGGTATTTTTCCGCTTTCTATGATTTTTCTTAAGGGGCGGCCCTCATCCAACAAGTGGTGCTGACCAACAACCTGGCTTATATTTTTTGGTCTTATGCGGTCGGCAAGAGGTGCTGACATAAGTATCACCCTCCTTAAACGGGGTAAAATTATAAATCTATTTTACATCAAACACACTCTTTTGTAAACGGTTTTATTATTACCCGTCTTTTCATAATAATGTATTATCAAAAGGGAGTGGTGTGATGTTTTATTTGTTACGGGTTAACGGCAAAAAGAAAAGGGGATTATTTTCGCGACTTTTTTTGCCGTCGGTTACTATGACCGAGCATCAGCTGCAGGGCATAATCTATTATGAGGTTGAAATAGCAACCAAGGGCGATATCGACTGGCACAGAGTTGTAAAAGCTGTGGGCAAGGATAAACGGGTTATTCCTTACGGCGATATAAAAATACCCAACGGTATTCCTCTAAGCACCTATTCAGAGCAGTCTGCCGTGGGCAGATTGCTTGCCGATGCTGCTGTTAAGGTGGTGCAGCAGGCGGCAACCAAAAACCCCCGCCTATCGGTAATGCTTATCGACCGGCAAGGCAAATACACCTGCCTGCTTGCCCCTCTTATGAGCTGCGCACAAACGGTTACGGCCGTAACTGCAGGGGTAGAGCAATACGAGCTTGGTGCCCGATGCCTGCTTGAGGGGATGGGTGCTCATCCCGTTATAACCGATAGCGCCGCCTCTGCCTGCTGCAGCGTTATAATAGCCCCCGACGGAATATCGGGGTGCGGCACCTTGCCGCTGCCCTCCGTTATATTTGCGCCCACGGGCTGCGATTGCATTTCGGTAGAGGAAGAAAACGTAAATTTGGGCGGGCTTAGTCATCTTGAGGGGTACAACAAGCTTCAGCTTACCGCCGCCCTGCTTGAAGAAAAAGAGTGGCAGGGCCTTTCTCCCTACGCCGACAGTTTGGCCTTCAGAGGCAAACAGTTACCCCTGGAAGAGCTGGTTAACCTTTTATAATATCAAGCACTTGGCGCAGATTGCTGATGCGGTGGTCTATTTTAACCTCACCGTCGGGGGTGTCAATTCCTCTGTCATACCAACAGGTGATTATGCCTGCGTTGAAGTCGGATCGTAGCCATG
>JAZQSG010000186.1:0-7221 GCA_045630025.1 Acutalibacteraceae bacterium | reverse complement strand
TACAATAAGCCCCAACGACCCTAGGTTTAACCGCATTGACCTTAAGCTGTCTAACGGCAAAAGGGCAATGATATATTGGATTGCAGCCGATATCCTCACCGAAACTCTTGATACTACCGTAACGATGAGGGTGGTCAATATGCCCGATCGGCCACAGCTTGTGGATTTGGCCGACGGCAGTATTTACGAAATCGGTGACGAGCATATTGAGCAATTGACCGACACCGATTATAATTTGATAGAAATCAAAGCAACCGACAGCCCCTTAATGCTGCTATTTTAATGCAAAAAGCCACCCAATCGGGTGGCTTTTTGCTTATTCTTGCGCTAAAATCTCGGTTATCCTACCCGTGGCGATAATCTCGCCTTCGGTATCGATTACGTTAAATTCTGTACCGCAATTAAAATACTGCACGTCGTAATAGTCAGGATAAAGCAGGGCCATTTTGCTGCCTGATTTGTCTGCCTTGATATAAACGGCGGCACCGTCACGCTTGTATTCGGTAACAAGGTCATAATGGACGTTTATTTTTTCGGCATCCACGTCCTTTATGCGTATGGCATAAAAGCTTTCGATGTTTAAAGGCAGCTTACCCTCAAACTCGACGGCAAACTGAAAATTTGGCATTAATTGATTAAAGCGAAGACTGCTTTTATCCTCTGCTCGCCGTGCAAGAGGTGGCGTAACAAATAGTATAAGCAGCGTGTATGCCAGTGCCACAATGGGAAGGGCTACAAATGCGCTCACTATTATGTTATGAGCAGACAGTTTGCCTTCACTTAAAAGTGATGACAAAACCGCTGTTACAATAACGATGACTACGGCTATAAGAAAAATGGGAGCATTAAAGTCAAAGTCAACCTGGCCGTTGCAATGCTGGCAACGGGGACGAAAAGCGCGCTGCGAGACCTTGTAATCAAGACCGGGTAAAGACATAGATACTCTTTGAGATCTTTTAAAGCTTGCCTTTCCGCACCAAGGACAACGATAGTATTTCATTGACTTTGCCTCCTTTTTATAACAAGGGTGTGTACACATTCTACCACAAAATTCCAATGATTGCAACCTTGTTACTGCGGCTTATTGCCCCAAAAACCGCAAAAAAGCAATTGCATACGGCGGCGTTATGTGGTACAATGAAAAATAATATTATTTTTCACCGAAAGAAGCGAAAAAAATGGATTACAAATTTGCCAATCGCATATCCACACTTGCTCCGTCAGCCATCCGTGAAATACTCAAATATTCGTCAGAGCCGGGTTTCATCTCTCTTGCCGCAGGCAGCCCTGCTTCCGACGCATTCCCCATTGAGGATATATCGGCCATCTCTGCCAAAATTCTTGCCGAAAGACCTATGGAGGCGCTCCATTACTCCGTCAGCGAGGGCTACACCCCCTTGCGCAACCACGTTCGTGATTATATGCGCACCACCCAGGGCGTGGGCAACGATAACGATAATATTCTTATCACCTCGGGCGCCCAGCAGGTAATGGACCTTGCCACCAAGGCCATCTGCAACGAGGGCGACGCCATTATATGCGAAAGCCCCTCCTTCGTCGGCTCGGTCAACGCCTTCCGCTCTTACGGCCTTAATCTTGTGGGCGTGCCTATGGAATCTGACGGAATGAATATGGAAATTCTTGAGCAAAAGCTCAAGTCCACCCCCAACGTAAAGCTCATTTACGTCATCCCCAACTTCCAAAACCCCACCGGCTTTTGTATGTCTTACGAAAAGCGTGTGCGCCTTTATGAGCTTGCAAAGCAATATTCCGTTATGATTATTGAAGATAATCCATATGGAGACATCCGCTTCACAGGCGAGCCCATTCCCTCCATAAAATCAATGGATGATGAGGGTCTGGTAATCTATGCCGGCTCTTTCTCAAAGGTGCTTGCCCCTGCAATGCGCGTGGGCTTTTGCATTGCTCCTGCCCCCGTTATTCAAAAAATGGTGGTTTGCAAGCAGGTTAGCGATGTTCACACCCAGATGTGGTCACAGCTTGTTACCTATGAGTTTATGACCAAGTGCGATTATGCCGCCCATCTTGATAAAATCCGTGCCATCTATCGCGAAAAGGCACAAAAGGCACAAGCTTTCATTGCCAAATATATTGGTGACACCGTTAAGTGCAATCCTATTGAAGGCGGCTTGTTCTTGTGGCTGCAGTTGCCCGATCACATTCCCTCACAGCAGGTGTGCACCGCCGCCCTTAAATATAAGGTGGCAGTGGTGCCCGGCTCGGCATTCAGCATAGAGGGTGACGACAACATAAATTGCATTCGCATAAATTATTCCGCACCCAGTGACGAAAATCTTGAAAAGGGCATTCAGCTCTTGGCAAAAACCTTAGAGGAGTTTAAATAATGGAAAACACAGAAGCTAAAAAAAGAGTATTCAGCGCCATCCAGCCCAGCGGTATGCTCACCTTGGGCAATTATCTCGGCGCCCTTAAAAACTGGACTCTTATGCAGGATGAGTTCGACTGCCTTTATGCCGTGGCCGACCTTCACGCCATCACCGTAAGGCAGGAGCCGGCCAAGCTTCGCGAGCAAATCCGCTCCACCTTTGCCCTCCTTCTTGCTGTTGGTGTTGACCCCGAAAAGAGCCCCGTCTTTTTGCAGTCTCACGTGGCTGAGCATTCTCAGCTTGCCTGGCTGCTTAATTGCTATACCCAATACGGAGAGCTTCAGCGCATGACCCAGTTTAAGGATAAATCTCAAAAGCACGACGACAATATCAATGCAGGTCTGTTTACCTATCCCACACTTATGGCGGCCGACATTTTGCTTTATCAGGCCGACCTGGTGCCCATCGGTCAGGATCAAAAGCAGCATCTTGAGCTTACTCGCAACATTGCCGAGCGCTTTAATATGGCATATTCACCCACCTTTACTATCCCCGAGCCCTACATCCCCAAGGTTGGCGCCCGTGTAATGAGCTTGCAGGATCCCACCAAAAAGATGTCTAAATCAGACGAAAATGTCAACGCCTGGATAGCCATTCTCGACAAGCCCGATGACATCATCCGCAAGGTCAAGCGGGCCGTTACCGACAGCGAGGCCTGCGTACGCTACGGCGAGGGTAAGGATGGCGTAAACAACCTTATGAGCATTTACTCCGCTTGCACAGGTCTCACCTATGAGCAAATTGAGTCCGAGTTTGCAGGCAAGGGCTACGGTGATTTCAAAGCAGCCGTCGGCGAAGCCATTGTTGAAACCTTGCGTCCCGTGCAGGAGCGCTACAATCAGATAATTACCGACAAGGCCTACCTTGAAGAATTGTATGCCAAGGGTGCCGACAGCGCCCGTGCCATCGCTCGCAAAACCGTGGCAAAGGTAATGCGTAAGATAGGTTATGTGTAATTATGAAAAAGAAGAATCTGCTTCATAATATATGGTTTGGCGTGCGCCTGGCGGCCTCAGTTGGCTTTGTGGCGTTTATGTGGCATTTGTTTAGCTTGCCAGGCGAGAAGGAGCATCAGCTTTATCTGGTGTTAAGCTTGGGAATCTTCCTGGCCGCCCTTGTTGCTGTCAATCTGGTTTGGTATTTTAAAAAGGATTAATAAATAATATAAATTGCACAAAAAATTACGGTTACTTTTGTTAAAGTAACCGTAATTTTTTTATATATTTACTAAAATGGGCTTTTCTTTGCACATTTCACATATAATTTATAAAATATCTTGAAATTATTTGTGCAATATGTTATAATAACAACTGATCAAAAGGCACAGACCCTTAATTAAGTTTAAGCGGCAACTAAAAGCCGGAAAGGATATGATTATTATGAAACAGTACACCCCCGAAAAAATCCGTAACATTGCCTTGCTTGGCCACGCCGGCAGTGGCAAGAGCACTTTTGCCGAGGCAGCTCTTTACCTTGGCGGCATCGTCGAGCGTATGGGCAAATCGGTAGACGGCACCCTGTTTATGGATAGTGATGCCGAAGAAAGAAAGCGCAAGGTTTCTTTGTTTACCTCCGTTTGCGCTATGGAGTATGGGGACTGTAAGTATAATATTATTGATGCTCCCGGCCTTTTCGATTTTGCGGCAGGTATGCACGAGGCAACTCGTGCCGCCGACAGCGCAATGATAATTCTCTCCAGCAAGTCAGGCCTTAATGTTGGCGCTCAAAAGGCCCACGACCTCTGCGTAAAAAATGGGCTTCCTCACGCCTTCTTTATCGGCAAGCTTGACTCTGCCCACGCTGCCTACAACAAGGTGCTTAACAGCTTGACGGGCACTTTTGGCGCGCAGATATGCCCAGTTGTTGCCCCCTTCTACGAGGGTGATAAGCTCAAGGGCTACGTTGACCTGGTGGCAGGCAAGGCCTACACCTATGTCGGCGGCAAGCGCAGCGAGGTGGCTCTGCCTCTCGACAGCGGTATCGGCGGACTATTTGGCCTGCTTAACGAGGCAGTCGCTTCTCAAGATGAAGCTTTGATGGAAAAATACTTTGCCGAAGAACCCTTTACTGCCGACGAGATTGTGGGCGGCCTGCAAAAAGGTATCCTTTCAGGCGAGATTATTCCCGTTTTCGCAGGTGCACAGCAAATTTGCGAGGGCATCGACCTTACCCTTGAACTTGTTGAAAAAATTATGCCCTCTGCCGATAAATCGCCCGAGTATAAGCAGTCGGCAGATACTGCGGCTATTGTATTTCGCACCGTTGCCGACCCCTTCGTAGGCAAGCTGTCTATGTTTAAGGTTGTGTCGGGCGCGGTAACCTCCTCTGCCAACTTGTTCAACTCTCGCACGGGTGAAGAGGTTCGCATAGGCAAACCCGTTTATCTGCGGGGCGGCAAGCAAGAGGATGCCGATAAGATAGTGGCAGGTGATATAGGTGCCGTTGCCAAGCTGGGCGACGTGCGCACGGGCGACACTTTGTGCACCGCCTCTGCAAAGGTTACCCTTGAGGGTATCGATTATCCCAATCCTTGCCTGTCAATGGCTGTTTACGCCGTTAAAAAGGGCGATGAAGAAAAGATTGCAAGCGGCCTTATCCGTATGATAGAAGAAGATCCTACCGTATCCTTTGCCCTTAATGAAGAAACGGGCGAGCAGGTGTTGTCGGGTATGGGCGAGTCTCATCTTGACGTTATTGCCAGCCGCCTTAAGAGCAAATTTGCCGCCGAGATGCGCCTTGAGGTGCCCCGCGTTGCTTATCGCGAAGCTATCAAGGGCAAGGTTAAGGTTCAGGGCCGCCATAAGAAGCAGTCGGGCGGTCACGGACAGTTTGGCGACGTATGGATTGAGTTTGAGCCCTACGATGGCATCGATTTGCTCTTTGAAGAAAAGATTTTCGGCGGCGCAGTTCCCAAGAATTATTTCCCTGCAGTTGAAAAGGGTCTGCGTGATTCTGCAGTAAAGGGCGTTTTGGCAGGTTACCCCGTTGTTGGTCTTAAGGCAACGCTGGTTGACGGCTCATACCATCCCGTTGACTCATCCGAAATGGCCTTTAAAACCGCTGCATCAATTGCTTACAAAACGGGATTACCCCAAGCCAAGCCTGTGCTGCTTGAGCCCATCGGCACCCTTAACGCCATTGTTCCCGACGATTTGATGGGCGATGCCATCGGCGATATAAACAAGCGCCGCGGCAGAGTGCTGGGTATGAATCCCCAGGGCAACAAGATGACCGAGGTTGTAGCCGAGGTCCCCATGGGCGAGATGCACGATTTCTCAACCGCTATGCGCTCTATCACTCAGGGCAGAGCAGAGTTCACCCTTGCCTTTGAAAGATATGAAGAAATGCCCGCACAGCTGGCACAAAAGGTTATCGATTCGGCAAAGGTTGACGAAGAATAATCACTGAAAAATCCGTGGCAGCAAGCAGTTGTCGCGGATTTTTAACCCCCACGTGGATAAGTGGGCTTCTTGACAGCATAATATAGTTGTGATAAAATATTAATAAAGCAAATGGCTTTATAATTTTAAAAAAGGATGATTTTAATGCCCTACATTATTGCAGGAATAGTTTTTGTTTTGTTTTTGCTTTGTCTGCGCGTCGTGCCTCAGGCAACCGAGTTCGTTATTGAGCGCCTTGGCAAATACCACAAAACGTGGGAGGCAGGCCTGCACGTTCTTATCCCCATTATCGACCGTGTGGCAAAGCGTGTTACGCTTAAAGAGCAGGTGCTTGATTCGCCGCCCCAGCCCGTAATTACTAAAGATAATGTAACTATGCAGATTGATACCGTGGTTTACTTTAAGGTTTTTGATGCAATGCTGTTCACCTACGGTGCAGTTAACCCCATCAGCGCTCTGTCAAACCTCACCGCCACCACTCTGCGTAATATTGTTGGTGAGCTTGAGTTGGATGACACTCTTACTTCAAGAGATACTATCAACGGCAAAATGACCGAAATACTTGATTCTGCCACCGACCAATGGGGCATCAAGGTTAACCGTGTTGAGCTTAAAAACATTATCCCTCCCTCTGAAATCCAAAACGCAATGGAAAAGCAGATGAAGGCCGAGCGCGACCGCCGCGAAACCTTGCTGGAGGCCGAGGGTCATAAGGCCGCTGTTATTACCCGCGCCGAGGGTGATAAGCAGGCAATGATTCTTGCAGCCGAGGGTGAGCGCGATGCCCGAATTGCCCGTGCCGAGGGTGAGGCAAAGGCCATTCTTCTTGCCAAAAAGGCCGAGGCAGACGGCTTGACCGCCCTTAAAGAGGCAGGCGTTGATTTTGCCGTGCTTGAGCTTAAAAAGTACGAGGCGCTTGTGGCTATGGCCGACGGCACCGCATCAAAGATAATTATTCCCACCGATGCAGTCAATATGACCCGTGAAAACGTCCTCTTCAGCGAAACCACAGGTCTTGGCGACAACACGCCTTCAGCTCCAAAGGCCACCCCTAAAAAGAAGCAAGACCCTTGCTGCGATTAATTAAAAACGCCGCGATGAATCAAGCGTTCATCGCGGCTTTTATTATGGCAAAAATTCGTCGGCAAGGGGTGTTTTTACAAATGCTGCAAGGTCAGCCCCCAAGCTGATGCCAACCCAAACCTTCATCACAAGCGCCACCCGTGAAAGGGTGCCCGGCAAAACAATGCCAAGGGCAGCGCACTCTTTTATGCTTTCGTAGGTTACGCCTTGGGGTTCATCGGCCAAAAAGACGGGTATTCCGCGGCTTTGTGCATCACGGCAAAAAGCGTTAAACGGAGCATAATCGGTAGAAGTCGGATCGTAGCCATGTCGTTCTGTGAGCCAAGGAG
>JAZQSG010000185.1:0-4036 GCA_045630025.1 Acutalibacteraceae bacterium | reverse complement strand
TCAGCTAGGCGGTACTAATAGGTCGAGGGCTTGATCTCTCGGAGATTTACCAAATCTCCTTCGTGATTCACACGCATTGTTCGGTTTTTAAGGCTCGTCTTAATAAGCCAATTAAAAGTCGTGCAAGCTTTGCACGACTTTTTTGCCCTATAAATTTAAAAGGAGAAAGTTTATGAACATTTGGCACGATATCAGCGCTGACCGTATTAAGCCGGAAGATTTTATTGCAGTTATTGAAATACCCAAAGACGGCAAAGTAAAATACGAAATGGATAAAGAAACGGGCTTGCTTCGTATGGATAGATTGTTGCACACTTCTACCCACTATCCTGCCAATTACGGCTTTATTCCCCGCACCTTTGCCGATGATAACGACCCCTTAGACGTGCTCGTTATGGGTTCGGCATCTGTATATCCCATGACACTCATCCGTTGCTATCCCATCGGCGCCATAAAAATGATTGACGACGAAGATAACGACGAAAAAATTATAGCTATTCCCTTTGGCGACCCCAACTATAATATGTATAACAGCATAGACGAGTTGCCCAAGCACATTTTTGATGAAATGGCTCACTTTTTTGAGGTTTACAAGGCCCTTGAGCATAAAAACACCGCTGTTCACGAGATAGTTGGCAGGGAAGAGGCGGTTGAAATTATCAGAAAAGCCACTGCAAACTATGCAGAAACCTTCACAGATTAATTTTTAATTTTGCCGAAAGGAGATGACTACGCTTGAAGACCGGCAAAAAAACCATAGCAACCAACAAAAAGGCCTTTCACGATTACTTTGTGGAAGAGCAAATAGAAGCCGGCATCGAGCTTTTCGGCACCGAAATTAAATCCATCCGCAGTGGTGGGGTTAATTTAAAAGATTCCTGGTGCGAGGTCATCGACGGCGAAATTTTTGTTAACGGTATGCATATAGCTCCCTATGAAAAGGGTAATATATTTAACAGAGATTCATACCGCCAACGCAAATTGCTTATGCACAAGCGCGAAATTATGCGACTTTTCGGGCTTGTTAAACAGCAAGGGCTGACCTTGGTGCCCATTGAGCTATATTTTAAGGGCTCGCGGGCAAAATTGGCGGTTGGCCTATGCAAAGGTAAAAAGCTTTATGATAAGCGCGCCGATTTGGCTGCCAAGGCGGTCAAGCGTGACAACGAGCGCTATTTTAAAGAGCAAAACACGTAATTAGCGTCACAGACGTTAATATATATGGGGGCGTAAAGGTTTCGACGGGGATCTTGCACCACGATAAGCGAGTAGCGGGGCGGGACCGCTATAAAATCCGTAACTTAAAATTAAACGACACTAATACTGTTGCTTACGCTGCCTAATTAAGGCAGCGCGTCCGACCCGTTATACTGTCGAGCGGTACAGGGCGTCATTTAGACAGTGAACGTGAATGGGAGAGTGTCCGGTATCCCATCACGGCTTACGGACTACCGATAGCCGAAGCTTGCTGATAAGCGTCGGCAGGAGGGAATTTTAAACTATCAGCTGCACTCGGAGAAAGTTGTGAGAATGGATTTTCGGACAGGAGTTCGACTCTCCTCGCCTCCACCAATAACAAAAGGCCCATCTTTTGATGGGCCTTTTTGTTATTCATTGAGATAGGAAGGAGAGTCGAACTCGCGAGAGTCTGAGCGTCAAAAAACTGCCGGTGGCTGTTTTTTAGCGAAGAGTGGCGAGACGGGTACTGTGCGCAGCACGGTCGGCGAGCCGGTAGTATGCAAGGCAACGCCGCAGCAGACGGTCGCTCTCCTCGCCTCCACCACCAACAATAAAAAAGACCCATCTTTTGATGGGCCTTTTTTATTCTTTAAGATAGAAAAGAGAGTCTGAGCGTCAAATACCCATTACAACAGGTTATTTGCTCAATTTTTCCAAATCGTTTTTGCGGATTTCGACGCGTCTTACTTTACCGCTGATGGTCTTGGGCAGCTCGTCAACAAACTCAACGATTCTGGGATACTTGTAAGGAGCGGTGTGGGTTTTAACATACTCCTGAATTTCCTTTTTCAGCTCGTCAGTGGCGTTGGTGCCCTTAACAAGCACGATGGTGGCCTTTACAATTTGGCCGCGCACCTCGTCGGGAACGGGAGTAATAGCGCACTCCAGCACGTAGGGCAGCTCCATAATAACGCTTTCAATTTCGAAGGGTCCAATGCGGTATCCCGACGACTTAATAACGTCATCAATACGGCCAACGTACCACAAATAGCCCTCTTCATCCATGGTTGCGGTATCACCGGTGTGATAGTAACCGTCGTGCCAAACTTCGTTAGTCTTTTCCTCGTCAAGATAATAGCCGATAAAGAGGCCGCAAGGTGCTTTGCCATCCTTAACACGGATGCAGATTTCGCCCGTGTCGCCCGTTTTGCACTCGTTGCCGTCGGCATCAAGCACAACAACGTCATAGAGGGGACTGGGTCTGCCCATAGAGCCGATTTTGGGGGTAGAGCCCACAAAGTTAGCGATAGACAGGGTGGTTTCGGTTTGACCAAAGCCCTCCATAATGGTGAGGCCCGTTGCCTTTTTAAACTGATTGAAAACCTCAGGATTCAAGGCCTCGCCTGCAGTGGTGGCATATTCGATAGAGGAAAGGTCGTATTTTGACAAATCCTCTTTAATGAAGAAACGGTACATAGTGGGTGGAGCACAGAAGGTGGTTATGCCATACTTGGCAAACATAGGCAGAATATCGTCAGAATGGAAACGGTCAAAGTCATAGGTGAAAATGCCTGCCTCGCACAGCCATTGGCCGTAAAGCTTGCCCCAAAGTGCCTTGCCCCAGCCGGTATCGGAAATGGTGAAGTGCAAGCCGTTGGGATTTACGTTGTGCCAATGCTTTGCGGTGGGATAGTGACCCAAAGCGTATTTATACGAATGGGTAGCGATGCGGGGATAGCCGGTTGTGCCAGAGGTAAACAGCATCAGCATGGGGTCGTTGCCGCAAGGAGTGTTTTCGGTGCGGAAATAATGGGTGCTGAAGCGCTCCATCTCAACGTTAAAGTCGTTCCAACCCTCTTTTTTGCCACCAACCAACATCTTAACCATACCGGGGAACTCGGCAGCTGCCTTTTCGGCCTCGGCCGATACGTCGCCGTCGGCGGTGCAAACAATGGCCTTAACCTTTGCGGCCTTGTAACGGTAGGCAAAGTCGTGCTCTACAAGCTGGTTGGTTGCAGGGATTGCAATAGCGCCAATCTTATGAAGGGCAAGCATACAGAACCAAAACTGATAATGGCGCTTAAGCACCAGCATAACGGTATCGCCCTTTTTGATGCCGAGCGATTCAAAATAGTTGGCCGTTTTGGCAGAATATTTTTTCATATCGCTAAAGGTAAATTTGCGATCGCTCTTGTCGTTGCCAACCCACATCATAGCCAGCTTGTCGGGAGTTTTCTCTGCAATGGCGTCAACGCAGTCAAAGGCAAAGTTAAACTTATCGTCATTTTTAAAGCTGATGCCGCTAAACACTCCGTTTTCGTCATAAAAAGATTCAACAAAGTTGTCGGCAACGGTGGCGGTGGCTTCTTCCTTTTCGGCAACCTTAGTAACAACGTAGGGTGCCTCGGGATATTCTTCGCTTACCTGACCGTCTTGAGGATTAAGCACAACGGCGTGAAATTCGCAGCCACACTCGCTAACGGCAATCATACCGTGGGGGATAAGACTGTTGTAAAAAATGGAGTCGCCTTCGTTAAGAATGTCAACGTGGCTGCCAACCTGCACCTTAAGTGAGCCCTTAACAACAACGTCAAACTCTTGACCGTTGTGAGAGTTGAGCTTAAGGGGTGCGTCCTGCTCTTCGGGAAGATAGGGAAACTTAACCAAAAAGGGCTCAGCAAGCTTATCTTTAAACTTGGGGGCAAGGTTGTTATACTCAACACCGTGCTGCTTTAATATTTTAAGGCCTTCGCCCTTTCTTGTAATTGCAAAGGAGGTAAGCGTCGAGCTTCTACCCTCGAGAATGTCAACTACCTCAACTCCGCAAGCCTTTGCGCACTTATAAATAAAGGTAAAG